>JALVEA010000001.1 GCA_027008665.1 Thiotrichaceae bacterium
TTGGGAACGAGTCAAGACTCAAGCCCCTCTGTCTTTAGCTGAGGGGTAGTTGACAGTTTAACTACATCCCTTAGGGCGTGGTAAACCTGCAATTTTATTCGCTGATTTAATCAATCCACCTTTAGGAAAAAGTGAAAAAATGTATTTATTGCTTGAGCGTTCTTTACCAAACTTAGCTTTCATTGCCTTCATAAATTTGCGAGGCTCTGCAACTTGGTTGTTCTCGTAGAACATTTCACGCGATAAATTAATAATATCCCAGCTTTCTTCCGTTAGCTCGCATTGCTCAACATCAGAAGCAATTTTTTTGGCAATTTCCTCTGTCCATTCAGAAAGATCTTCTAACCAGCCCGCTTCGCTTAATTGGATTATTTTACCGTCTACTTCTATTTCCATATTATATTTACCCTTAGATTTAAATGACTAGAAATGATAAGACAAATTTTCACTCCTAAATGCTATTGAGAATATCACTTTGAGCTTGTTAAAAACAGAACCCTCGCTGGTAATGTGGGGACTATTGAGAGATAGTGACAACGTGAAAATTAGTTGAATTTTAATAAGGATAGATAAGATGCTTAGGTAGAATAAACAGATTTTTTTGCATCAGGTTGGGTGCGATAGAGACGCATTAACCACATATATTGAGAGGGCTGTTTTTTTATTAATTTTTCTAATGCTTGATTTAGTTTGAGTGCATTTTCATAGGCATCTTTGCTGGGATACTCTTCAAGAGGAGGGGCGATAATAATATGATATTTTTTGGTTTTTTGATCATAGTAAGAAAAACAGGGCAAGCTGACGGCTTTTTTCAATTTAGCGATACGTGCTGGGGTGGTGAGTGTTGCTTTTAACTTGCCAAAAAAGGGAGCAAAGACTGCATTTTTTTTACCGAGATCTTCATCGGGTAAAAAAATCAGTAATTGTTTAGGGACGAGTTCACGAATGAGTTTTCGTAAGCCTTGACGACGAGAAATGGCAAATTTTACATAACGGCAACGACTTCTAGCAATAATCCAATCCATAACAGGATTTTTTGCACTTTTATAAGAGCCATAACAAACGTAACGTAAGCTAAGTGCAATAGGTGCAAATTCGAGCATGACACTGTGTGCCAGCAAAATCATAATGCTTTGATTATTTTTAATCGCACGATCAATATGCTCATGCCCTTCAATATGAAGCAACGATGTTAAGCGCCGTCTAGAACCAAAAAATAATAAACTATAATCCATTAAAGCACAGCCATACCACTGCAAATGTTGTTTAACAAGTTGCTGTTGTGAGTCAGCATCTAGGTCAGGAAAGGCTATTTTTATATTAATTAAAACAATTTCGCGTCTCTTTTTATTATGGGCATAGATTAGTTTGCCTATCTTTCGTCCCATATAATGCCTCATTATTTGAGGCATTAATGAAATCAAAAAAAGAACCCCCAATCCTAGCCAAGTAACCCAGAAACGGGGATATAAAAGAGATGTTTTGAAAGCAGAACCGCAGTGGTCACTAGCTTCCTTGTCGCCCACTCTCGCCTCTATAGTCATAATTAACCTTCAAGGATTGCAATTGAGCTTCAAACCATTTAGCGGCTTCTTCCACTTTTTTACGTTGCCCTTTTAAGCCAAAATCAATCAACCAATTTTTGTTTGCAACGCTTGGTAAGCTCGACAGTCCAACATCAGGGAAAGACTTCAATAATGTTGTCATGGTTGACATTAAATCACTCTCTCCTACTTCGTGTAAATCCCAACGAATTTCAATATCAGGATTATCACTGAATAAATGTTGGTATTTTGTATCAAGAACCCATTGAATCATCGGTTTTGCCATACTGGGAAAACCAGGAACAAAATGATGATCTGCAACACTAAACCCTGGAATTTTATTCACTGGATTTGGGATGATGCTTGCTTTTTCAGGGAAGTCACCCATTAAAATACGATCAGGGTAGGCTTTCTCGCCATAGACACCTTCAATCAAAGCTTGAGCTTCAGGGTGACGTACTAAAGCTTGCCGGCTTGCGGCAGCTGCACATTCTCTAGTTAAATCATCGGGTGTCGCACCGATTCCACCACAGCTAAAGACTACATCATTACTTGCCATGGTTTTACTAAATAAGGAGACTAGTTCATCTTCATCATCTCCTATTAAGTGCATCCAACTAAGTTTCATTCCCCGTTTTTGTAACATATCAATCACAGCCTGCATGTGTTGATCTTCCCGTGATGCATTTAATAATTCATCCCCAATCAAGATCAAACCTACTTTTGGTCTGTTATCTTGTGTTGTTTTTACTTCATTTAGCCCATTTTTCATAAGTTTGCCCCTTTATCTTTTGCTCGTTGTTGTATTGCTTTATTGCATTTATCAATGTTCGCCTGATACCAATTACTAGAGGTTTCAGCCCAACCTTGAGTATGCTCTTGAATAATATCGCTTAGCGCATGAATATGATCAATACTATGATTTAGCGCTGCTATATAACGATATGTTTCTCCGCCTGATTGCATAAATATTTCTCTGTTTTGTATTTTTACCTCCTCTAAAGTTTCTAAACAATCTGCCGCAAAGCCTGGGCAGATCACGTCAATTTTTTTAATTCCTTTTCTAGGTAATTCCTTAAGTGTTTTATCCGTATAAGGTTTTATCCATTCTGCTTTGCCAAAACGTGATTGAAAGCTAACAAGATATTGGTCTTGTTTTAATCCTAATTTCTTTGCTAATAAACGCGCTGTTTTTTGGCAGTGACAATAGTAAGGATCACCTAAATCAAGGTTTCTTTTTGGTAAACCATGAAATGACATTAATAACAACTCTCCTCGTAAATTCTTTTCCCAATGGTTTTTAACACTACGAACTAATGCATCAATATAGGACGGGTGATCGTGATATTGTGCAACAAAACGCATTTCTGGAATCCAACGCCAACGGCTTAGAACACGATTGACCGCATCATAGCTAGTCGCAGTAGTCGTAGCTGAATATTGGGGGTAAAGGGGTAAAACTAATAAACGTCTAACCCCTTGATTTTTTAAACTCTCTAAAGCAGCTTCTATACTCGGTTCACCATAACGCATACCCAGTTCAACAATAACCTTACCTTTAAAACGTGATTGCATTTCCTGCTGAATCGCGCTTTGTTGCTTTTGACTAAATAAAAGCAAGGGTGAACCTTCATCTGTCCACACTGCTTGATAAAGTTTTGCACTTATCGCAGGACGGCGCGGCAAAATAAAAGCATATAAAATAGGCAACCAGATCAACCGTGGAATTTCAACTACACGTGGATCTGATAAAAACTGCCGAAGGTAATTCCTTACAGCAGAGGTTGTTGTTGCTTTAGGTGTACCTAAATTAATCAATAAAATCCCTGTTGCTTCTTCTTTTCCGTGAAAGAAGCCATCCTCGCCACTGTATCGCCTCATTATTCCCTCTCGAATTCATTAGTTCTTTCATTTTAACATGTCTCTTTGTATATTCAGTTATCCTTTAATTTTTGCACGATACTGAATAAAAACTAACAATCTTGCTATTAATATAATCTATTATTTGCATAAAATCAGATAAAGTTGTCGCTTTTATACAGATAAGATTATAATCCACGGTCTAATAATGGCATTTCATTATAGCCTGAAGGGAATAAATTCCCAAAAATATGACCAAAAAACAATCAAATAAATCTAATAAAGAGTAAATAAAATGGCAAGAGTAACTACCCAAGATTGTCTTGAGCACATAGACACAAATTATAATTTAGTACTAAAAGCCTCTAAGCGTGCACGCGCTATTGAACAAGGAGCGCAGCCTTTAGTCGAAGAAAATGGAGATAAACCAACCGTAATTGCACTACGTGAATTAGCCCAAAACATTACTCCCGAGTCAGTTGCTGCACAACGAGAGGCGGATGCAATCAATGAGGAGGTAACTGCTGAGTGATCTGGGTTTACAACATCCTAAATACATTTTTGAATCATCTTTAAGCACTATTATGACTGAACCCTATGTTCCCTATCTATATAATAAAAAGCATCTGAGGAATATTGAAAAACCTTTCGCTGAAACACTAAGAATAACTCATCTATGTGAGGTTATTGAAGAATATTTACCCTTAGCTGATAGGCAACGTATTTATGATGCCTATTTATTTGCAGCAAATGCACATGATGGGGTAATACGAAAATCAGGTGAACCCTATATTTTTCACCCATTAACCGTTGCGTATACGCTCGTCCATATGCATATGGATGCAGACACTATTTGTGCCGCTATATTGCATGATGTGATTGAGGATACTGAGCACAGTAAACAAGAAATCATCCAGCGCTTTGGTCAAAAAACAGCGGATTTAGTCGATGGCGTGACTAAGCTTGCAGGCGGTGAATTTACTGATAGGGAAAGTGCTGCCGCTGCTAGTTTTCATAAAATGATGGTGGCAATGACGCAAGATTTCCGAGTGGTATTAATTAAGCTTGCTGACCGTCAACATAATATAAAAACCTTAGGCGCTATGCCACGTCATAAACAGCGTCGCATCTCTTTAGAAACATTAAATATTCATGTCCCTCTAGCGCGTCGTATGGGTATGAATGCAATGCGTACTGATTTACAATCAACTGCCTTTGAGCATTTACATCCTTGGCGTTTTAAAACATTGCAAAAGATGATGCAGGCTTATAATACTGAGCATTTTGAAACCCATCGTAAAATTCGCAATGAGATTATTGCCTCCCTTGCAGATAATGGAATTAAGGCTGAACTACCTGAGTGGAAAACAAACCTCTACCGACTTTATCAGCGCATTAAAGCAAGAAAGGGCAAGAAATATATCAATCAATACAATGAGCCGTTACAGATTCGTATTCTTGTTAATGATGAAATGAATTGTTATCAGGCTCTGGGCATTATTCATCGTTTGTATCGACCAAAAGTAGGTACCTTTAAGGATTTTATTGCCACACCTAAAGTCTATGGATTTCAAGCAATCGAGACTATTGTCACTACCCCGCATCATCAACTCATTCGTGTCCTGATTCAAAGTCGCCAAATGCATTATCTTGCTCAATATGGCATTACCGCCCATTGGCGCTTTCCTGAAATGAAAGAGCAAGTTCAAGAACTACAAAAGCACCTTGATCGTTGGTTAGTTCAAGTTAAAGATATTCAAAACACACACGGAACGGATGCGGAATTTTTAGAAGATATAAAATCAGACCTATTTCTTAATGAAATTTATGTCTCCACTCCCAAAGGTGATACCAAAATACTGCCCAGTAAAGCAACACCCGTTGATTTTGCCTATGCGATCCACTCAGAAGTTGGGCATACCTGCCTTGGAGCCTATGTGGATGAACGACGTGTTCCTTTAAACTTTCGACTTTATAACGGCGCAACAGTAAAAATTATTACCGATAAAACCGCTACTCCTCAACCTGCTTGGCTCAATTATGTGGTAACAGGAAAGGCACGCTCTGCTATTCGCTATTGGATTAAAAGCACTAAAAAAGAAGATTTTCAACAAATGGGGCAACGCCTACTAACAGCAGCACTGAAGACATTGCACTGTAATATCAATGATATTTCGACTACACAATGGAAAAAAACACTGCATATTTTATCTCTCGATAATCAATCAGACCTATTTTATGAAATTGCCAAGGGAAACCAATGTTCTAAATTAGTCAGTCGGCGCTTACTCAATCAAACAGGTGAGCTTGTTCCAAAAAAAGAAAGCAACAAAGCCCTTATTATCAAAAGCACTGAAGGTTTAGCCTTACAATTACAACAGTGTTGTCATCCCATTCCAGGCGATACACTGCTAGCAATGCTAGACCCAGATGTTGGCTTGGCTGTTCATCGCGCTGCTTGCCCTCGTTTACCCATGTCGCATGAAAATACTTTCAGCCTTGCATGGCAAGAAAAGACGGAAGAATCCTTTCTCACACCAATAAAAATATCAGCCAATAATCATTGCGGTGTACTTTTTAATATCACCACTTTACTCAATAAAATGAAGGTCAATATTGAAGACCTATCCATTACAGGTGATAGTCAAGTCAAAGAAATGCACTTTATGCTACAGGTAAAAGATACTAAGCGCTTAAAGGAAATTATCTGTGGTTTAAATGAATTAAGTGATGTAATCAGAGTGACACGAGCATTTTAGGAACTTGCTTAGGAATTGTCCCGAAATAACT
>JALVEA010000002.1 GCA_027008665.1 Thiotrichaceae bacterium
GACTAATATGGCTATCACTATAAAGACTTGTAGCAAGGTTTTTAATTGTAAAACTCCCCATGCAATCAAACTCTGATCAACTATTGCAGTCGCTTGCCATAATAGAATATTAGTTTCTTGCAACCAGTTTCCTGAGCTATAAAGTTGATGCAGTAAAAAACCAAATAATAATGCGCCACCAATACGCAATAACAAATTAAACCCTATTCGTACCCCCGTTTTTTGTGCAATACGCACCTCAACAGGTAAATTATGCGCCAATAGCATCATGCCACCTAATACGGTAATTTGTGCTATTGTTAATGACTCCTCTCCAGCCATTGATACAAAGATAATCATCCCACCATAAATATTAGTTACTAAAGTTGTCGCCCACACCAATCCCATTGAATCTGGTAAACCAACCCACTGCATCAAGGGTGATAAAATATAACTGATGTATTTTATTCCCCCTAGCTCTTGAATAATCTTCACTAAAATAATAATTGGAATCATTATTTTATATAGATCAAGCGTAATTTTAAAAATATCGAGGATTAGTTCATGCCACCATTTTTTCATTCATAAAACCTGTTTGTAAATTTTCTAGCTTGCCCTCTCCTCAACGTGTAAGCTACTTTTTTATTGAATGAGCATGTCAATTTCTTTGCTCATTTTAAAGTTATATTGCACTTTTAATTACACGCATTGAAATATTATCATTGAATAACAACAACTTCGCTAAAACGATTGGAAAAGTCTTCTTAATTATTAGTCTCTTGACTCTATTATGGCTTTTTTGGTTTTCGCTTCCTAAACCTTTATTTAATGCGCCTGTTTCGAGTATTGTCTTGAGCAAAGAGGGGCGTTTACTAGGGGCGCATATATCGACTGATGAGCAATGGCGTTTTCCGCCTTTGGAGAAAACACCGTATAAATTTGCCACGGCTATTATTGCTTTTGAGGATAAACGTTTTTATCAGCATATTGGTATTGATCCGATTGCTATTGGACGGGCTTTTTATCTTAATATTCAACAGGGGCGTATTGTCAGTGGTGGTAGCACTTTATCCATGCAGGTAGTAAGGCTTGCAGGTCTTAATCCTAGCCGTAGTGTATGGGAAAAATTTAAAGAATTGTTTAAAGCACTACGTTTAGAGCTGGCTTATAGTAAAGAGGAAATTCTTAGTTTTTATGCTAGTCATGCGCCCTTTGGTGGTAATGTGGTTGGATTAGAAGCGGCTTCATGGCGTTATTTTGGACGCAGGCCTGAACAACTTTCATGGGCAGAAAGTGCAATGTTGGCGGTTTTGCCGAATAGTCCCGCTTTAATCCATTTAGGACGGCATCGAGAAAAATTATTGAGTAAGCGCAATCATTTATTAAAAAAACTCTATCAGCAAAAAAAACTTTCAAAATTAGAATATGATCTTGCCATTCTTGAGCCATTACCAAATAAACCCCCTAGCCTACCGCGTTTGACACCGCATTTGCTGGATACTTTAATGATAAAATATCCAAAGCAACAACGCTTTCACACCACCATTGATGCGACATTTCAAGAGCGTATTAATCAAGTTGCTTCTTATCATGGTGATACGTTGGCTTTAAGCAATGTACATAATTTAGCTATTTTAGTGATTGATAATCAAAGTTTTGAGGTTTTAGCTTATGTGGGAAATGCATTAGTTCAAAGAGCCGATAAATACGGTCAAGCAATTGATTTAATGCATCGTCCACGCAGTACAGGTAGCACTTTAAAACCTTTTTTATTTGCCAATATGATTCAACAAGGACAAATTTTACCTGAAACGCTGATTGCAGATACGCCTGTGCGTTATTCAGGTTATCAACCGAAGAATTTTAATCGTCAATTTCAAGGAGCAGTACGGGCAAAACAGGCATTGGCACGTTCTTTAAATATTCCTGCGGTGAATTTATTAAGCCAACATGGGGTTGAAAGTTTTCTTGGTTTTTTACGTCAAATGGGAATGACCACTTTGCATCGTAAATCGCGTGATTATGGTTTGCCTTTAATTCTCGGTGGTGCAGAAACCACCTTATGGGAGTTGACCAATCTATATGCCAATTTAGCCAATATTGCCCAACAGAAAAGTCAAAAACAAAGCTATTATCGCCACCCTACTGTATTAAAAAATACAGATACACAGACTCAAAAACGCAGTGAAATCTCCCCTGCTAGTGCATGGATGACCTTGCAAGCTTTATTGGATGTCACACGCCCAGATGAATCAGGCTATTGGCGTAATTTTAGTAGTAGCCATAAAATTGCATGGAAAACAGGGACTAGCTTTGGACATCGAGATGCATGGGCAATTGGTACAACACCGCGTTATACAGTTGGAGTTTGGGTTGGTAATGCCGAAGGTGAAGGTCGTCAAGAATTAACAGGGGTAAAAGCGGCCGCACCGATTTTATTTGATGTTTTCAATCGTTTATCACTAGATAATCAATGGTTTGATAAACCACTGGCACAGATGAAAAAAATAAAAATCTGCCTAGATGATGGTTTTTTAGCAAATAAAGACTGTAAAGCAAGGTCGTATTGGGTTCCTAAAAATAGCCATTTTGATCGTATTAGCCCTTATCACCAACGTATTCATGTGGTTGGCAAAGAAGGTAATTTTCAACGTGTACACAGTGACTGTGAATCCATTAGCAATATGCAACATTTATCATGGTTTGTATTACCGCCAGACCAAGCTTTTTATTATCAACAAACACATGCCAATTATAAGCCCTTACCCAAATGGCGTGAGGATTGTAAAATGCAAGCGAACAATGAAGATGACAATAACCCAATGCGCTTGATCTATCCACGTAATAATACACAAATATTTATCCCCACTGATTTAACAGGTGAACGCAGCAAAGTGGTGTTTAAAGCCATTCATCGGGAACAAGAACAACAAATTTATTGGCATATTGACAATCAATACAAAGGCGCAACACGCTTGTTTCATCAAAAAGCATTTTATCTAAAAGCAGGTCAACATAAAGTGGTATTGATTGATGAAACAGGTCATCGAGTCGAGCAAAGTTTTGTTATTTTGGGAAAGTGATTTTTTTGAAGAAATAAGAGATACTGCTAGAAACTCCTCCTACTTTATGAGATTTAATCCATGTCTAAATTTTTTATCGTTACTTTAACGTACCTTTTTATGATTATGGCACTCTCTGCTTGTGCTGACAAAAAAGAGCAAGCGCAGGTTAAAGTGAAAAAAGCAGTAGAATACGATCAATTTGGAAATAAGGTTATTTATACTGCCGATGGTGAAAAGGAACTGATTAATGAAGATTGTGATTAGGAAGTTTCAAGTAATGAATTTACCCATATTGCGCTGATTTTTTGTTCCTGATTGGAGTATCTCAAGAGGCGCATAGTTATTCTACGCAACGATTGAGATGATTCAAACAGGGACAAAAGGGCAAGTAAGATTGGTAAATTCATTGCTTGGAGCTTCCTAAGCATTGCGGCATTCAAAAATACCGCAATAGCGAATATGCACCATCATGTTGGGTTAGATTTTCTTCGACAATAAATAAACACCAAAAATAATCAATCCCATCCCTAATAAATAGATTAGCGAAAAAGGTTCGCCTAAAATGCTAATAGCAGCAATCAAGGTAATCATCGGGCCACTACCATTGGCGATACTAGTGTTAGCAGGGCCTATTCTAGCAATCGCTTCTGCAATAAGAAAACTAGGAATCAGTGTACAGGGGATAGCGATAATAGCAATCATCAAATACATTTGAGAGCTTAATATCAAGCTCTCAAATGGCTGATTTATTGCAAAATGGATAAAGATAAACAATGATGCGCCGAGCATCGCAACACTGGTAAATAAACGACTCCCTAGTTGCTGAATATAAGCTTTACTAAAGACCATATAAAAAGCAAAGCTAAAGGCTGATAGGCCAATTAATAACATCCCTTTTGCGGTGTGATCACCGATTAAAAGGCTTTCTTGATAATACATAACAGCAATACCTGCATAAGTTAATAGCGTTGCTAATAGCATATTACGAGTGATGTGTTGCTTGAAAAATAGAAAACTTAGAATGCTCACCATGGTTGGATAAACAAACAATGTCATGCGTTCTAATTGGGCGCTGATAAATTGCAACCCCCAAATATCAAGATAGGCGGCAAGGTAATATCCGCAAAAGCCTGTGGCAACAATCCCTAATAACATCTTCAATGATATTTTTTTTTCACTCTTTTGATGACGCTTTAGCATTATCCAGCCAATGAAAAGATAAAAAGGAAATGTAAACAACATCCGTAAAGTCAGTAAGGTAATCGCTTCAAGTTCTGCATTACCATTTTGATAGACTAATTTGATAACAATTGGCTTAAGTGAAAACAAAGCCGTGCCACTTAGAGCAAATAAAATACCCGATATAGTTGAGGATGGTCGTAGAAAGTCTCGCATCGTGTTTGCCTTTTTTGAAAAGAGGCTGCGAGATAAAATAAGGGAGAAAGGAAGGGTATTTCACAATACTGGTTGCTTTATCTTGCAGCCAGTATTGTAAAATTTAAAAAATAAACGACACCGTGGCTACTCTGATTAATTGCATCAGAAGCCAGTCTTTACAGATCATTATGCTGGGTGTCATTTTATCCATGGGTTAATAGATTATTTAACAACTGTCATTTTAGTAATAATAACAGCCTCCAATGGAACATCTCCATGAGGGCCATGACTACCTGTTTTAACTTTGGCAATTTTATCCACAACATCCATTCCTTCAGTGACTTTTCCAAACACAGCATAACCCCAACCCTGTGGTGTTTCACTGCTATGGTTTAGAAAATCATTGTCTTTTAAGTTAATAAAAAACTGTGATGAAGCAGAGTGAGGAATATTAGTACGCGCCATCGCTAACGTGCCACGATCATTTTTAAGCCCATTATTAGCTTCATTTTTAATCGGAGCTTTGGTTGTTTTTTCGCTCATATCAGGATTCATTCCACCGCCTTGAATCATAAATCCTGGAATAACACGATGAAAAATAGTGCCATCGTAAAATGCATCTTTAACGTAATTCACCATATTTTCTGTTGAGATAGGCGCTTTATCGGCATAAAGCTCGATAGTGATTGTACCTTTATTGGTTTCCATTTTGATTATTGGATTAGCAGACATTTTTTCTCCCGAGGTTTTTGATTGAGTCTCTTTAGCTGTTGATTGCTTCGTGGTTCCACCATTTTGTGCATTACAACCTGTAAATAACATAAAAAAGGAGAAGAATAACAGTGTAAATTGTTGTATTGGTAGTAATTTCATTTATTTGCCATAAATTTAATCGTGTGGTTTATTTTTAATAACTTGAAGAGTGTTTATATCGATTAAATTCAATATCTTCAAGCTACTTATCTAAAAGTTCTTGCCTTCATCAAAGTAATTCAAGGCGCGTATCATAGCGGATTCATATCGGCTCTGCTACCATGCGCTTCGATTTTGGATTTGCATGTATTAATCGAGCATCAGTTTAGCGTTGGTAGCTTATTAATCCTCTCCAAACTTCCCTAATAATACAGATAGAAACAAAAATTATGCTTGAAATATATAATACGCTCACTCATAAAAAAGAAGAATTCAAACCCATTGAAGCTAAAAAAGTTCGCATGTATGTCTGTGGAATGACAGTTTACGACTATTGCCATATCGGTCATGCGCGGGTGATGATTGCTTTTGATGTTATTTATCGCTACTTACTACATAAAGGTTTTGATGTGACCTATGCGCGTAATATTACGGATATTGATGATAAAATTATTCAACGTGCAATTGAAAATGATGAAGATTTTCATGCTTTAACGCAACGCTTTATTGATGCGATGCATACAGATGAAGACAGTTTAGGCTTGCTACGCCCAAGTATGGAACCGCGTGCGACAGATAATATCCCTGCCATACTTAAAATGATTCAGACCTTGATTGATAAAGAATATGCGTATCAAGGTGAGAATGGCGATATCTATTATGATGTTTCAAAATTTAAGGGCTACGGTAAATTATCAGGACGAAAATTAGAGGATTTACGCCAAGGTGCAGGGGATCGTATTGCGATAGATACAGCTAAACATGACCCGCTTGATTTTGTTTTATGGAAACCCGCTAAAGAAGGAGAGCCTCGCTGGGATTCCCC
>JALVEA010000003.1 GCA_027008665.1 Thiotrichaceae bacterium
AAGTGTTAAAGGTAATTCACTACTACTATCTAATATTTTTGAAAGTTCCAATACTCCCTTTCTAGGAATAATAATACTTTTAACAATATCAGTACTATTATCATCATCACGTTGATATTCACTAATTGCCAACCGATGTCCATCAGTTGTTACCGTTTTAATTACTCCCCTTGCAATATCTAATAATAAACCATTTAAATAATATCGAACATCTTGATTAGCCATAGAAAAAGCGGTGTCATCTAATAAACCTTTTAAAATATTTTCACGAATAATAATTTTTTGATTAAAATTAATATCATTTAACAAAGGATATTCATTCGCAGGAAGAGTGGAAAGTTCAAAACGACTACGATCACCTTTCAAATAAAGCCTGTTGTCATCTGCTTCAAGAAAAATTAAGCATTCAGGCGGCAAGGCTTTACAAATTTCCAATATTTTCCAAGCAGAGGTTGTAATAATCCCTTGTTCTTCACTATTGATTTCAGTACTGGTTGATAATTCAATTTCCAGATCTGTGCCAATAAATAATATTTTATTATTTTCTACAGAAATATAGATATTTTCTAGAATCTTCTTGGTGTTTTTTTTCTCTATAGCACCGATCACATGGCTCAATTGATTTAACAGTATTTCTCTTGGAATTTTCAATTTCATAATTAACTTTAGCCTTTTTATATAAAGATAGTAGTAGTAGTAGGGGAGCCACTTTCCTGTGGATAACTTTTTTTTTAACCGTAATATCAATAACTTGGGAGAAAAATGGTTGTTGATAACCCTGTGGATAACCCTGTGGATATCCTGTGGATAAAATGTGGATAACTTTTTCTTCCACCTGCGAATCCCGACTTATCCACATTTTATCCACAGGATATCCACAGGGTTATCCACAGACTTATCCACAGGCGTTTGTATATATTTCGAGCTATTTATGGCTTAATAATTAACCTGTAGATGGATGATTATTGATCTATTAATGTACGATATAGAATATTATATCCCTCCTCAATTGATGGGTCTAAAAAGCGTAATTCGGTTACTTTTTTACAGGCATGCATAACTGTTGTGTGATCTCTACCGCCGAAACTTTTCCCAATTTCTGGATAACTATGGCTCGTCAGTTCTTTGGATAAGGACATAGCTATTTGTCGTGGTCGTGCTATAACACGTACTCTTTTGGAAGAATTAAGGTCAGATACGCGAATGTTATAATGTTGAGC
Source organism: Thiotrichaceae bacterium (assembly GCA_027008665.1). Taxonomy (GTDB): domain Bacteria; phylum Pseudomonadota; class Gammaproteobacteria; order Thiotrichales; family Thiotrichaceae; genus JAGLBW01. The sequence goes on from JALVEA010000003.1 coordinate 1,221, forward strand.
AACTGTTTTTTTAATGGTTTCAATGCTGATTTTTTTTGTATTATTGGCTAATTGATCACGCAAGGCATCGTGTGCAAAGTCAAGAGTTACTTTATTGAGATGACGTAAACGCAGTGTAGCGACAACCTTTTGTAAAGCCCCCTCTAGATCGCGTACATTTGAATTAAAGTTTTCTGCAATAAAAAAGGCAACATTATTTGGTAATACTAATGAGAAAGCATCTGCTTTCTTGCGTAGTATTGCAACTCGTGTCTCTAGGTCAGGTGGGTCTATCGAAACAGTAAGACCAGAATTAAGACGTGTCCGTAAACGATCATCAATTCCTTCGACATTACGCGGGTATTTATCACTGGTAAGAATAATTTGTTTTTGTTCTTCTAACAAAGTATTGAAGGTATGAAAGAATTCCTCCATAGAACGTGTTTTTCCAGCAAAAAATTGAATATCATCAATAAGTAAAGCATCTGTAGAACGATAAAAAGCTTTAAATTCATTTATTTGGTTATTACGTAATGCACCAACTAAATCATTGACGAAATTCTCAGATGTTAAATAAACCACATGAGCATCACTATTGTTTTCTAAAATATAATTACCAATTGCATGTATTAAATGGGTTTTACCCAATCCAGAGCTACCATAAATAAAAAGAGGATTAAAAGATTGACCTGGATTTTCACTGACTTGTAAAGCAGAGGCACGCGCAAGTTGATTTGATTTTCCCTCAACAAAATTATCAAACGTCATATTTTGATTAAGACTATTAGTAAATAAATGTTTTATATTGAGAGTGGCTGATGAGTCTAAAGAGCCTAATACAGTGGGTTTGCTAAGTTGTTGACTGTTATTATCTATTGTTACCTGAGGTTGTACTAATTCGGGGCTATTGGAAAGAGGTGTTGAAGAGCCAATTTGTAAAATAACTTGGATTTTATTATTAGTTGTGATGGTTCGTACACATTCACTAATTCTGGGTAAATGGTGGTCTTTTACATGTTGTAATACAAATTCATTTGGGGCTAATAAAAAAAGAGAATGATCATCATGTGTACCATGAAGTGTGCGTAACCATGTGTTTATTTCTTGATCTGGAAGCTCTTGTTCTAGATGTTTTAAACATTGTTGCCAGAGCATTATCCGTTTCCTTGCTAGTTAGAGGTGATGTATTCATAATACAGAGCGATTTATCCCGACTGATTGCAAAAAATACAATTAAGGAGATGTCTTGCTTGTAAAGTAGCGAGATTAGAATATTAATAAATGTCGTTATTATTCAATTGAGAAAATAAATTCTAGCTGGGATCAATGCTGTATTAATAATTTTAGAGCGCATCATAATACTTCAAATGTTTACTTATCCACAAGTAAATTAATCCTAAAACAGTTGACAATGGATGCTTCTTGGCTTATTTTTCACGCCTTTTCGCTTTGCAATATTTCAGTGAATTATTGTACGGTTTAGTATTTCAGCATTATTTAGGTATAAGTCATGAAAAGAACATTCCAACCCAGTAATATTAAGCGTGCGCGCACTCACGGTTTTCGCTCTCGTATGCGTACTGTTGGAGGCCGTAAGGTGATAAAGTCACGTCGTGCTAAAGGTCGTGCTCGTCTTTGTCCGTAGATCCTCTCCTAAGACTAGAACGTCAAATGAAAATATTTATATTGTTAAACAGAACAAGTTAATGCCAGTGACACCATCAGGGCAAATGTTTCCACGAGAAGTTCGATTGTTGAATGCAAAACAATACAGTTATGTATTTGCTGATGCGCGTCGTTTTGGTAATCAATCATTTACATTGCTAGTCAGATTAAATGATCAATCTCATCCTCGTTTGGGCTTGGCTATAGCAAAAAAAAGTGTAAAACGTGCGGTTGATCGTAACCGTATTAAGCGTCTGCTTCGTGAGAGTTTTAGGCATAAGCAACATCAACTCCCCCCTATTGATATTATCGCTATGTGTCGTCCTGTTGTAGTCCAATTAAACAATGAGCAGATACTTCGTCAGTTAGAAAAACAGTGGTGTTATATGCAAAAAAAACTCACTTATCAACATGCTCGCTAAAGTTTTACTCAATTTTAGAAGTATTAAATGTGGTTGCATTTAATAACTTTTTCTAAGGATAGACCATGGATCAACAACGCCCCTTATTGTACTTTGCTTTATTATTTTTAAGTTATTTAATATGGACAGCATGGATGCAGGATCATGCCCCAAAGCCTGTGATTGATAAGACCAGTACAACGGCTATTACGCAGAGTATCCCAAATACTAGTCCTTCTAGTGTTCCTTCAGCTAATCGATCAGATGTACCAGAAGGCGTTGCAACCGTAGTTGCAACAACGCAGGCAGTATCAACAGGGAAAGTAGTTAAGAATACAGCCGCTGAAATTCATATAAAAACAGACGTACTGGATATGATTATCAGTACAGAAGGTGGATCATTTATCCAAGCTGATTTGTTGACCTATCCTGTCAGCCTAGAAGAAAAAGATAAGCCAGTACGTGTATTAGACCGTAGTAAAGCCTATGTAGCGCAATCAGGTCTTATTAGTACTGCGCCAGAGCTAGCGCCTAATCATTATGCACAGTTTACAGCCCCACAAACGGAATATGAATTATTAGACGATAGTGAGCAATTAGTTGTTCCTTTAACATGGACAAATGGCAAAGGAATCACCGTTACTAAGCGTTATACTTTTAAACGGGGAAGCTTTCTGATTACGGTTGATCAAGAAGTTGATAATCAAAGTGGTACGGTATGGAAAGGTAATAATTACGAGCAATTAACCCACGGTCCAAATAACACTTCTAACGGTATGATGGGGATAACGGCCTATGTAGGTTCTGCCTATTATAATGAAAAATATGAGAAAGTTAGTTTTTCTGATATAAAAGATAAACCTTTGAGTAATGTTGTTCAAGGTGGGTGGGCAGCCATGCTTGAGCATTATTTTGTAAGTGCATGGATTCCACCTAAAGAGCAAAAGAATACCTATTACACCAAATATATTCCGAATGGCAATCGTTATATTATGGGTGTTAAATCTCCACAACAACAAATAGCAACCGCTACAAAAGCCACTTTTAGCAACCAATTTTATGTTGGGCCAAAAAATCAGGAAGAATTAGCAAAAATATCAAAAGGTCTTGATTTAACTGTTGACTACGGTATGTTTAGCTTTGTTTCTAAGCCGCTATTTTGGATTATGCAATCGATTCATAATGTAGTGGGTAACTGGGGTTGGTCAATTATTTTGGTTACTTTATTGATCAAAATAGTGTTCTTTTACCCTTCTGCGATTAGCTATCGTTCAATGGCAAAAATGAAGAAACTGGCTCCTAAAATTAAAGAACTTAATGAGCGTTTTAAAGGTGATCCACAAGCGAAACAAAAGGCTACCATGGACTTTTATCGCAAAGAAAAAATTAATCCCCTTGGTGGTTGTTTGCCGATGTTGATTCAGATGCCTGTCTTTATGGGGCTTTATTGGGTATTACTTGAAAGCGTAGAATTACGTCAAGCACCGTGGTTGGCATGGTATGAAGATTTATCGGTATTGGATCCCTACTATGTCCTGCCATTGATTTTTGGGGCTAGTATGTATTTGCAGCAAAAATTGAATCCACCCCAAATGGATCCAATGCAACAGAAAATATTTGCCTTCTTACCCATTGTTTTCACTGTTATGTTCCTATTTTTCCCCGCAGGTTTGGTTCTTTACTGGGTTGTTAACAATACGCTCTCAATAGCGCAACAATGGTTTATTACTCGGCAAATTGAAGCAGGTAAAAGCACTAGCATTATTGCTTTAGGGAAATATTTATTGAATAAAAAATGATCTTAAATCAAGATACCATCGTTGCGGTGGCAACTCCTTCAGGACGTGGAGGGGTTGGTATTATTCGTGTTTCAGGTGATTTATGCACTAAGATAGCGACGGCTATTATTGGTAATGTGCCACCGCCACGAAAAGCAATTTACACCGAGTTTAAATCTGAACAACAAGAAATACTTGATAGTGGTATTGCTATTTACTTCCCTGCTCCGCATTCCTTTACAGGTGAAGATGTGATTGAGTTTCAAGGGCATGGTGGTCCTATTGTTCTGGATATGGTGCTCAAATATTGTCTTTCTCTAGGGGCGCGTCTTGCTAGACCTGGGGAATTTTCAGAACGTGCTTTTCTCAATGACAAGCTAGACCTAGCACAAGCAGAAGCTATTTCAGATCTTATTGATAGCAGTTCAGAACAAGCGGCACGTTCCGCACTTCGATCCCTTCAAGGACATTTCTCAGCAGCCATTAATGAGCTATTACAAGGATTAATAGAATTACGTGTCTACGTTGAAGCCGCCTTGGATTTTCCAGATGAAGAAATCGATTTCCTTGCTGATACAGCCGTTACTGATCGTTTGGATAGAATTAAACAGCAATTACACACTATTTTTAACAAAGCAAAACAAGGTAGTTTGCTACGTGAGGGAATGCAACTAGTGATTGTTGGCAAGCCCAATGCAGGGAAATCAAGTTTATTAAATGCCCTGTCGGGGAATGAAACCGCAATTGTCACCGAGGTTGCAGGAACGACCCGCGATGTATTGCGAGAAACCATTCATTTAGATGGAATGCCATTACATATTATCGACACCGCAGGATTAAGAGAAAGTGATGACCCTGTTGAAAAAATAGGTATACAACGTGCTTGGCAAGAAATAGAAAAAGCCGATCTAATTTTATTATTAATTGATGAAAGCGATCAGGATAGTGATGAAAATAAGAATCTTCTAAAACGTTTACCTAGCACATTAGCTGTTTTGCAAGTTGTTAATAAAATAGACCTTAGCAATACAAAATCGGGAAAATACGATCATAAAATCTATATTTCAGCTAAACAGCA
>JALVEA010000004.1 GCA_027008665.1 Thiotrichaceae bacterium
TTTTACGCTCTTTATTCTTGTTTAAACCGAATATGAATTTTTTTGCGTACTTTTTCCTTGCAAGCGGCAGTGTATAAAGCAATATCATCTATTGCGTCTCGCAGTGTTTCTTTCCAAGCCTTAGCGGGTAACGGTGTGAAATGACGATGAGCAACCCAATCGGTTCGTATCTTACGATGATTCATACCAACCCCATTAATTGAGCCAAAACGTTGCCAAACTTCATCTCGTACCAAGCCCAATAATTCAGCCTGTAACACTAAGGCAATATATTTACCTTGATTTAAAGCATCGCTGATATAAATACGTGTTCCTTTCATTTTTCAATAACGTCTTATAATATATTCATTAGTTTTTATGACTACTATGCAATATTTGGATTGAAACACCCAGTAAATCCGTAACTTTACTTATTTTCATTGTCTTCATAGTAAACGATAATAGCTCATATTGTATGATATTAGTAGATTATATTGAGCTGTTGCTTACCCTTATCATCTTAGAAGGTACTACAAAAAATTTAAAATCAAAAAAAATTCGCTGGGCTGTGCAAGAAGAGACTTCTTTTTATCATGCGTAAAGAATCATTAAAGCGTAAGAGGAGGCTTTTCTTTTTTCATCCCAAGCTTGAGCATTAGAGCATCATCATGATTCTCTACGGGGTTGTCTGTTGTCAGCAATCGCTCACCATAAAAAATAGAATTTGCACCTGCTAAAAAGCATAATGCTTGCATTTCATCGTTCATCTCTACACGTCCTGCCGATAAACGTACATAGGATTTTGGCATCAATATTCTAGCAACGGCAATAGTACGAATAAACTCAAAGGAATCAAGCCGATCTATGCCATCTAATGGAGTCCCTTTAACTTGTACTAAATCATTAATGGGAACAGAATCTGGATGTTGAGATAAATTGGCTAATTCTTGCAATAATCTCGCTCTATCATGCCGTGTTTCACCCATTCCTAATATTCCGCCAGAACAAACCTTAATACCCGCAGTTTGAACATGCTCAATGGTATTTAAACGATCTTGATAAGTGCGCGTTGTAATCACTTCGCCATAAAATTCAGGGGAAGTATCTAAATTATGATTATAATAATCTAGCCCAGCGACTTTTAAACGCTGTGCCTGTTCTTGATCTAGCATTCCCAAGGTTACACAAGTTTCCATCCCAAGATTTTTCACTTCTGTAATCATATCAATGACATTATCAAGACTTTTATCGGTAGGATTACGCCATGCCGCTCCCATACAAAAACGAGTGACCCCAGAATCTTTTGCTTCTTTTGCTGCTACTACCACCTTTTCTAGTGACAATAATTTTTCACGCTCTAAAGAAGTATTATTCCGAGCACTTTGAGAGCAGTAAGAACAATCTTCAGGGCAAGCTCCTGTTTTAATACTTAATAATGTACTCACCTGCACGGTATTAGGATCAAAATTTTGTCGATGGATTCTTTGTGCCTGATAAATAAGATCAACAAAAGGTTTATCAAATAGATTTTCTATTTCTTTAATATTCCAGTCTGTTCGTAAGACTTCGGCTTGTGTTTCAAACTGACTATCAGTGCTGTTGTTTCTCAATAGTGACATCTTTCCATTCTTCACGGTTAATTTTAATTAACTGCATTATGGCCAATGGAACGATTAATACAATACAAATAATCCACATAATTAACCAATAATTCTTGAAAAAACCTTCTGGAGCAAATGTCAACACTGGAACTAATAATCCAGCTAAAGCATAATATTGATAGGCTGCTATTTGGGTATAATAACCGACTCTTGGGTTAGGGTGATGTCTTTGCGTTGCATAAAAAACAATGGAAGCTCCAAACCAGAAAATTAACATTGGTAACGGAATAAGTACTGCTACAATATTCCCATAACTAAATAACTTAGCAGAGGATTTTGCACTCTCCCCCGTTACAATATTTGCTTCATTAATTGACATACTATTGCCAAGCCCCTGTTGTATTTATAAAAAACTAATGCGAAACTAAAGCAATAGCTAATCATATTCAATGATAAACATCAATTATGCACTCAATCACACCCAACAAAGAAACAATACGTCGAATTTGCATTCTAAATGGCGCTACACGTTGCTATATTTCACATACAAGAGGGGATGACTTTATCGAAATACTAACGGATATCAAAGAAGAAAAACTAAATAACTTTTCTAAGGAATTAACCCAATGGTCTGGAATTAACTACAAAGTACACAGTATAGGGGGTAAGAACAAATCACTATTAGATCATATTAATATCAAAATATTACCTATGAAATAATAGGCGTAAAAAAAGCTGGAAAAACCAGCTTTTTCTTTTGATATATTTTATGCTTCTGGACGATCAACCAATTCTACATACGCCATTGGGGCATTATCTCCTGCACGATATCCACATTTAATAATCCGTAAATACCCTCCAGGACGTTCAGAGTAACGAGGACCGAGTTCATTAAATAACTTTCCGACTATCTCTTTATCTCGCAAACGTGCAAATACAATACGTCTATTATGTACCGAATCAACTTTCGCGCGTGTCACTAAAGGCTCTGCTACTCTCCTTAATTCTTTCGCTTTTGCAACCGTTGTCTTGATTGCTTCATAACGAAACAATGCATTCGATAAACTTTGTAATGTTGCTTTACGGTGACTACTGTTTCTACTCAGTTGACGACCAGATTTACGATGTCGCATTTTAAAATCCCAATTAACTAAATATTAAAATAACCATTATCTAACTAATTACTAGCCAATTCTGGTGTCATTATTCTCTGCCACTGGTGGTGGCCAATTTTCTAATCTTGAGCCTAAGGTCAAGCCATGAGATGCCAATACATCTTTAATTTCGGTCAATGATTTCTTACCAAGATTAGGTGTCTTCAATAACTCACTTTCTGTCTTCTGTACAAGATCACCAATATAATAGACCTGCTCTGCTTTCAAACAATTTGCAGAACGCACCGTCAACTCTAAATCATCAACTGGACGTAATAGAATTGGATCTATTTCTGGCTCAGGTGGCTCTTCAGGTTCTGGTTCAATAATCGTTAAATCAAAGAATACCGCAAGTTGCTCATGCAATACAGTAGCAGCATTACTAATCGTTTCTTCTGGATCAACAGAACCATCTGTTTGTAACTCAATGATTAGCTTATCCATATCAGCACGTTGTTCATGACGTGCACTATCAACCTCATAGGCAACACGTATAATCGGACTAAAACTCGCATCCAATTCTAATGTACCTAATGGTAACTCTGGCGAATCAGGACCACGACGAGTACTAACAGGCTGATACCCTCGTCCACGACTAATCGTGATTGTCATATCAAATTCAACATCAGATGTTAATGTTGCTATAACATGAGCAGGATCAACAATTTCAGTATCATGATCTAATTTAATATCCGCTGCCGTTAGTACACACGGCCCTTGTTTTTTTAAATCTAATTTTACTTCTTCTTTTTCATTTAAACGTACTGCTAACTTTTTCAAGTTAAGCATGATATCAACGATATCTTCTTTAACACCAGGAAGCGCAGAATATTCGTGAGTTACACCTTTAATTTGAACTTCTGTTACTGAACATCCTGAAATAGATGATAGTAAAATTCGACGCAAAGCATTACCAAGCGTATGTCCAAAACCACGTTCTAATGGCTCTAAGGTTATTCTAGATGTATTATTACCTAGATCTTCAACTTGAATATTACGAGGCTTTAGCAAATCAGTTGGACTTGATGCCATTTTAATTCCTCAAATTTTATAAGAGAAGCCCATCCCTAGACCTCTCCTACAATTCTATTTTGAATACAATTCAACGATTAGTGATTCGTTGATTTCAGCCGGCAAACCATCGCGTTCAGGTACTGATTTAAAAGTTGCTTCAAGCTTCTTAGAATCAACCTCCATCCACTCAGGAAAACCTAATTGCTCAGCAACTGCCATAGAGTCTTGGATTCGAGTTTGTTTTTTCGCCTTTTCACGTACCGCAACTACATCACCTTCAGAAACTTGGTAAGAAGGAATATTAACTGACTGTCCGTTAACATGAATGGCTTTATGACTGACTAATTGCCGTGCTTCTGATCGAGTTGAAGCGTAGCCCATACGATAAACAACATTATCTAAGCGACACTCTAACAACTGCAATAAATTTTCACCTGTGGAGCCTTTCATAGAAGCTGCTTTTTTGAAGTAGTTTCTAAATTGTTTCTCTAACACTCCGTAGGTACGACGAACTTTTTGTTTTTCACGCAACTGCAAACCATAATCAGAAATTCGAGTACGGCGCTCACCATGAACACCAGGGATTTTCTCTAGGTTGCATTTATTTTCTAGTGATCGACCACGTCCTTTCAGGTAGAGATCTGTACCTTCACGACGCATCAACTTACACTTAGGTCCAATATATCTGGCCATTATAATCTCCTACTCTCTATACGCGACGTTTTTTAGGTGGACGACAACCATTATGGGGAATAGGTGTCACATCAACAATATTACTAATTTTATAACCAATATTATTTAATGCTCGCACCGCAGACTCACGACCAGGGCCCGGTCCTTTAACATGAACATCCAGATTCTTTAAACCAAATTCTTTTGCTTTTTCACCTGCTTTTTCAGCCGCTATCTGAGCTGCAAAAGGCGTACTTTTCCGTGAACCACGAAAACCTGAACCACCAGCAGTTGCCCACGACAGTGCATTTCCTTGGCGATCAGTAATGGTAACAATAGTATTATTAAATGACGCATGAACATGCGCAATACCATCGCTTACTGACTTTTTAACTTTCTTACGTGTTTTTGTGGCTTTTGCCATCTTCAATTACCTATTCGTGAAATCATCTGTAATCTATCCACAATTATTTAAATCTAAATAATTGTTTACTTACGGATTGGTTTACGTGGACCTTTACGGGTACGCGCATTTGTCTTAGTTCTTTGACCACGTAAAGGCAAACCACGGCGATGCCGTATGCCTCTATAACAACCCAAATCCATCAGACGCTTTATATTCATGGAAACATCACGGCGTAAATCACCTTCAACCACGAATTTGCCTACTTCTTTACGAACACGCTCAACTTCCGCTTCGCTTAAATCACGAACCTTTGAATTTTGCTCAACTTCAGCAGCATCGCAAATATCTGCTGCTCTTGAACGTCCAATGCCGTAAATCGCAGTTAATGCTATAACCGCATGTTTATTTACAGGGATATTAATACCCGCTATACGCGCCATTAACCAATCTCCAATCTGCCGTGAAAAGCGGGCAACTCTACCCGATTACACAGCGTTAATCAATACAGATTTAAGAATTATTACAAAAAAACCTAATAATGCTTAAAATACATTTTGTTATCTTATCCTTGACGTTGTTTATGACGTGGATCAGAACAAATAATACGTACAACACCTTTGCGCTTTACAACACGACAATTACGACACATTTTCTTCACAGAAGCACGAACCTTCATAGCTAATTCTCCAACTTAAAACTTTTTATACTTAAAATCAGTACTTAATTCTCTAAAGTACTTTCAATGTTAGCGTGCTGTTCGCGGTTTCTTTTTACCAGATTTTTTGAAGTTTGCTTTTTGCATTAAACCTTCATACTGGTGTGACATCATTAACGCTTGTACTTGCGCTAAGAAATCCATAACAACAACAACAATAATCAATAATGATGTTCCGCCAAAGTAAAACGGCACATTCCATCCATAGATTAAAAATTCTGGCAATAAACATACAAGCGTTATATAAATAGCACCAACGGCTGTCAAACGCGTCATTACACCATCTATATACTTGCCAGTTTCTCTTCCTGGTCGTATTCCTGGAATATATGCACCTGACTTCTTCAAATTATCAGCCGTTTCACGTGAGTTAAACACCATTGCTGTATAGAAAAAAGTAAAGAATATAATCGCAAGCGCATAGAACATAATATAAAGCGGTTGCCCCGGTTGTAACTTCGTTACAACCACTTGCAACCATTCCATCCCTTCACTCTTTGAAAGCCATTGACCTAATGTTGAAGGAAACAAAATAATACTTGATGCAAATATAGGCGGTATAACACCTGCCATA
>JALVEA010000005.1 GCA_027008665.1 Thiotrichaceae bacterium
CACTGCTATTATTAAAAATATTGATGAGCAAGGAAAATTAAGCACAGAGTTGCGCTTATCTCTTGAGCAAGCAGAGACCAAAACACGTCTTGAAGATTTATATCGCCCGTATAAACAAAAACGACGCACAAAAGGACAGATTGCAATAGAGGCGGGTATTGAGCCATTAGCTAATCTGCTTTTAGAGAACCCAAACCTTGACCCTCAGACGCAAGCGAAGCAATACATCAATACCGATGCGGTTTTTAAGAAGGCATTTAATGATATTAAAGGCGTGCTAGATGGAGCTAAATTTATTTTAATGGAACGCTTTGCAGAAAATGCGGATTTAACAGAAAAATTACGCCTTTATATGAATGAAAATGCGCTCCTTCATTCCAAAGTTACAACAGGCAAAGAAACAGAAGCGGCAAAATATCAAGATTATTTCGATAATAAAGATGCTATCAAAAAAATTCCCTCTCACCGTGCATTAGCTATGTTTCGTGGACGCAATGAAGGGTTATTACAATTAAAGCTTGATGTTGAGCATCAAGAGGATAAATTGCATCCTTGTGAAAGTATCATTGCTCTTTATTTTCAATTAGCGAATAAAGGGCGCGCTGCTGATGAATGGATAGCTGATGTAATTCGCTGGACATGGCGAATTAAATTACATTTACGTTTAGAAACAGAGCTACTCACCAAGCTACGCCAACAAGCAGAAGAAGAAGCGATTCATGTTTTTGGAAAAAATATAAAAGATTTATTACTCGCCGCTCCCGCAGGGCAACGGATTACCATTGGGCTAGATCCAGGTCTGCGTACAGGCGTAAAAATTGCAGTGATTAGTAGCACGGGGCAATATCTCGACTCAAGCACCATTTACCCACATGCACCAAGAAATCAATGGGATCAATCCATTGCTGAGCTGGCTAAGTTGGCGGCTCAATATAAAGTTGAATTACTCGCTATTGGCAATGGCACTGCCTCACGGGAAACCGACAAACTCTGCGCTGATTTAATCAAACGCCATCCTGAATTAAAATTACAAAAGATCATGGTCAGTGAAGCAGGCGCATCAGTTTATTCTGCTTCTGAAATGGCATCAAAAGAATTCCCTGATCTGGATGTGACTATTCGTGGTGCAATCTCTATTGCGCGACGTTTACAAGACCCATTGGCAGAACTGGTCAAAATAGAAGCTAAAGCAATTGGAGTGGGTCAATACCAGCATGATGTAAGCCAAGTTCAATTGGCTAAAAATTTAGATACGGTCGTTGAAGATTGCGTTAATAGTGTCGGTGTTGAAGTCAATACCGCCTCTGCCGCTCTATTGCGGCGTGTAGCAGGGCTAAATCAAACCATTGCCGATAATATTGTTGCACTGCGAGATGAGAAAGGGCGTTTTAATAGTCGTAAAGAGTTAAAAAAAGTACCTCGCCTTGGCCCTAAAGCGTTTGAGCAAGCGGCTGGATTCTTGCGTATTCATCAAGGCGATAATCCATTAGATGCCTCTGCGGTACATCCAGAATCTTATAGTGTAGTAAGCAAAATTGCAGCCGCCAATGATAGGGATATTGGACAGTTAATTGGTAATAGCAAGGCATTAAAAAGCCTTAACCCTGCTGATTACACTAATGAAAAATTTGGACTACCGACTATTGTCGATATTATTAGGGAATTAGAAAAACCAGGACGTGATCCCCGACCTGCTTTTAAAACCGCAAGCTTTAAAGAGGGTATAGAAAAAATATCTGACCTAAAAGAAAATATGATCTTAGAAGGGACAGTCACTAATGTGACTAATTTTGGTGCTTTTGTTGATATTGGTGTGCATCAAGACGGTTTGGTACATATCTCGGCACTGGCAGATCATTTTGTAAAAGATCCGCATCAAGTGGTTAAAACAGGTCAAATTGTTAAAGTTAAAGTAATGCAGATTGATCCTAGCCGTAAACGCATTGCTCTGAGTATGCGACTAAGCGATTCTGCCCAGAAAAAAGAAAAATCACCCGCAAGGCAAACAGCGCGTAAAAGACAATCACAACCAAGTCAGCGCATTCAAAATACAGCCCCTATTAATAATGCCTTTGCAGCCGCTTTTGCAAAGGCAAAAGGTAAATAATAATGAATCAAGATGCTCAAATTAGATTACTCATAACAGGTGGTACTATTGATAAATGTTATAACGAATTAACGGGTGAATTATATTTCACCCAGTCCCATCTTCCTCAAATGCTCAAACAAGGGCATTGCAAGACTAATATTGAGCTTGAAACATTAATGCTTAAAGATAGTTTAGAGATGGAAGTAACAGATAGGGATATTATTTTGCAAGCTTGTCAACAAAGCTCTCAATCGCTGATTATTATTACACATGGTACTGACACTATGACCCTCACCGCTAAACATTTGGCAATGCAAATAAAAGATAAAACCATTGTGCTATTAGGCGCAATGGTTCCTTATGTTTTTAAGCAATCTGATAGCCTGTTTAACCTAGGCAGTGCAATCACAGCAGTTCAATGCTTATCGGCTGGCGTTTATATTACCATGAATGGCAAGGTATTTCCTTGGAATCAGGTGGCTAAAAATAAGCAACAAGGCATATTTGTTAGGCTATAATTCAGTAGGAGGTCATAATAAATTTAACAAAATATTAAATTTACTGTATCCTTCTACTTAATACCCCTTGGCAAGATTTTGTCTCCTTCCACCCCAAAAGACCCATTTAATCAAGCTATCATGACTTTTTTTAGCACGCCGAGATGCCTTAGGGTCATTATGAAGAATAGAGACCATATAGGTTTTGCCATCGGCAGCGTTAACATAACCTGCGACTCCACGTACATTTCGCAGTGTGCCCGTTTTAAAAAAGCCACGCCCTTTAACAGCGCTAGAACGTAAGCGTCTTCTCATCGTTCCATCAACACCTGCTATAGATAGTGACTGCATAAAAATATTTCGATAAGGGCTTCGATATGCATCCATTAATAAGTCTGAGATATGCTTAACGCTAATGCGTGCATGACGACTTAGACCTGAGCCATTTTCAATACGTAATTCAGGAAAATGCAAACCTCTTTTATTCAAAAAGTCACCAATGGCCTCTGCTCCTTTACGCGGGGTGCCAGGTGCGCCATAACGTTTTGCACCAATTGCTAACATTAATTGACGTGCCATCACATTATTACTATGTTTACCCAATTCAGGCAGTATTTGTGCCAAGGTTCTAGAATAAAAACCCGCTAGCTTTCTAGCATGTCTTGGTGTCACACCTTTAGCGAATTTTACGTTGATTGATCCACCGAGTTCTTTACGCCAGATAGTATGAACAGCGCTGTATAATGTATTAGCAGGATTCATTAAGACACGAGAATAACGACGTGTACCACAGCGAGAAGAGAAAGTACCTCTAAAGGTTGCAGTCACCCGACTACCTCGTCTGGAAATACTAATTCTTGGACGACAACCACGACGCACCTTACGCATTTTATTAACTACTCTCAAATTATAAGCAGGTGTTACCGCCCTTACCGATACCCGCTTACCTTTAGCACTCACCGCAAAAGTGGTCATACGCTCATTGTATAATAAAGCATCTGGCTGTGCGTTATACGCAGAATAAGGCTTACCATCAAAGGCGCCTGGGTTTAAATGCAAAGTATTAAAATAACTATTATCAAACACTAAGCGTCCTTGAATGCTATGAATACCACGAGCACGTAATTGATTTAATAAATTGCGTAAATCAGCTGTTCCAAAATCAGGCGCTCCATATCCTTTGATATAAAGATCACCTATCAAACGTCCTGCTTGAATCCTTCCTGTGGTATAAATATCCACCGGCCAACGATAATTAGGACCTAAAACACCTAGAGCCACATGCGCTGTTACCAACTTCATCACTGATGCAGGTGAACGTGGTTGATTTTCTTTATAAGCCAATAAAGGACGTGGAGAACCCACTGCACGCACATAAACACTCATCCCTTGAGGGGAAATTTTTGATCGATTAAGAAGGCTGCGTATTTCAGTGGGTAAATTATTATAAATTGGAGGTTGTTGTGCATTTACTGATGGAAGGACTCCAACTAGTAATAGCATAAACGAGATAAAAAATACCTTAATTTTGTAAAAATTCATTGTGTTACTCCCCTTAATCATCATCTTGCCATAAGATTAACCAAATAATAGGTTATTAGCAAATCTTATTACAAATAAATATTATATTTATAGTTAATTTTTTTATTTATTAGCAAAGAATACACCTGATCCACTGATACGGAGGCTGAACACCTGCTATTTTTTGATTATTTATTATACTGTTATTTAATACCATTCAGGTAACTTTGATAACATCCTTTTCTCAAAAAAGTACTTTAATTAATTTTTGAAGTGTTTTATGCTTTTTTTTGCATAAAACGCCAACCAAATCTAAACCATCTGATGATTTTTCAAATAAGGGTACTCCGTATTTTGTCTACAAAGATTATTACGGGGAAACTATTCAAAATAAACGCAGATAATTTGCCTTCCAATGCATTGCTAATGCTTGTGCTTTATTTAGTCTTATCTCTGAATTTTCACTGTCAAGCACCCAAACTTCTGTTTCTATTAAAGCAATATCATCTACATTGTCTCGGCTACGAACATCGCTGATAAGAAAAAACTTTCTTTTTTCCATTGGTTTTGACTGTTTTCTTTTCGCAATATAACGCTCAACTTCCAATAAGGCTTCACGCAATGGCGTACCACCACCTGCTTGAATAGAAGCTAACAGAGCGTCAATATTAGCAGGGGCTTTGCTATCGGTGATTAACCACTGATACTGCTGGTTACCAAAACTCAATAAAGCGATTCTTTGTCGTTTTTGATAAAAAAATTGGCATAAAGACTGTACTACCGCTTTTGTTTTGCTTAATTGCTCTGAGACTAAGGTAGAACCCGAGGTATCTAGTGCAATAATATTGAGGATAGAGCGAGTCTTTTTTTGTGAATAGTAAATAGCGGTTGATAGCTTATCTCTATTATCAGGATGTAGCAATGTTGCCTGCCAATGGATTTTTTTTATTGCCTTATCCTTATAATGACCAATTTGTCTGCAAAATAAACCCTGCTTATGATCATATTTACAACTAGGCACTATTTCTTGGCTATTCTTTACTGTTTTTTTTTCTGCATTAACAGTGGGTTATTCTGGCTAAATTTTGTAGGATCTAGTTGACGAGAAAAACCAATCTCAACCGCTTCAACAGGCATTTCACCCCAATCCCCTTGTGATGCTTGCTGATTCGAATCTTTATCTTCTTTACTTTGTAGGGAAGAATTTTTATCTTGTTGATGAGATTTATCGTGAGGCATTTTGTTCTTAGAGCTTGTACTTGCTTGCGGCAATGGCGGTGCTTCTTTGCGACGATGATTTAATACCAAATCTACCACACTATCAACATCTTCTTTTAGCACACTGTCAGCACCTCGCAATGCGGCTTGTGTTCTAGCAGCGCGGTATAAGGCTAAATCTGCACGCACCCCTTCAACCTTTGCTTGCAAACAATATTGTGCTATTTCCTCCTTCCTTTGCAAAGAAACATGAACCTGTTTTAAGCGTTGACTCGTCTGATAAATTAATTTTTTAAGATCATCCTGTTGTTGACTATATTGTTCACAAAAACCAATCGGATCACTATCAAACAATAAGCGTGATTCAAGAATAGCTAACCGTTGCTCTAGCTTAGGCGTTTCATTAATCTCAACCGATAAACCAAAACGATCTAATAATTGCGAACGCAATGCACCTTCTTCTGGATTCATTGAACCAATTAAAATAAATTGAGCTAGATGTTGATGAGAGATGCCATCACGCTCAAGATAATTAATACCTGAGGCGCTGACATCCAATAATAAATCAATTAAATGATCAGGCAATAAATTAATCTCATCCACATACAAAACCCCACCATGAGCTTGTGCTAATAACCCCGGAGAAAAGATGAGCTTACCATTAGCTAATGCATGTTCCACATTTAAAGAACCTAATAAACGGTCTTCACTAACCCCTAAAGGACAGTTTACAAAGGGCTTATTATCTAATAAATCTGCTAAGGAGCGTGCCAAAGTAGACTTTGC
>JALVEA010000006.1 GCA_027008665.1 Thiotrichaceae bacterium
AGACACTTTGCCTGAACTTCCCGAAGCAAAAAAGCAACGCTTTATGGATGAGTTTGCACTGAGTGATTATGATGCAGAGAGTATGACCGCTACCCGTGCATTAAGTGACTATTATGAAATTGTTGCCAAGCAAAGTAGTGAGTCTAAACTGGCGGCTAACTGGATAATGGGTAATTTATCGGCCGCTTTGAATAAAGCAGATAAAGATATTATCGACTCACCTATCAGTGCAGAAATGTTAGCAGGTATGATTAAACGCCTCTCTGATAATACAATTTCTGGAAAAATTGCTAAAGACGTATTTGAAGCAATGTGGAATGGTGAAGGTGATGCCGATACTGTGATTGAAAATAAAGGTTTAAAACAAATCACTGATTCAGGCGCAATTGAAACCATGATTGATGATATTATTGCTAATAATCAAGCACAAGTTGAAGAATTTCAGGCAGGTAAAGAGAAGGTGCTAGGCTTCTTTGTCGGACAAGTGATGAAAGCATCTAAAGGCAAGGCCAATCCTGCTCAGGTTAATCAACTTTTAAGAGTAAAGCTTAAAAATTGATAATCTTTAATTTATCAAAGCATTAGCGTAGACTCAGGTTCAACTTAACAGGACTAAAATACATGGATTTTTCAATTTTTTTTGGAAAAAAATCAAAGTCTTCCTCAGTAAAGCAAGATCGACCTGTTGCCATTACGAGAGAATTAACCAGTGTTATTATTACTCATGAGGGGAAACCCTTCGAGATATCGCGTACTAAAGATAATGATGCCGTTATTCCTGCAATGTATGCTAAAACATCTCGTCCTTGTCCTCCTTTTTGTATTCAACCAATGGTGATTGAACCAGGGATTGAGAATATTGGTGAACTAGAATTTATTAAATACCTTGTTCAAAAAAGCAATGGTGATGATGAACTTGAGATTATTGATTCACGCACAGCAGATTGGGTTTTAGTTGCTACGATTCCAGGAACAATCAATGTTCCTTGGATTTCCTTATCGCGTGAAGTTGGTGTCACTGCTAATAAATTAATTTCTGTTCTAAAACAAAAATTTAATGTGAAAATCAAAGATGAAACGCGCATCGACGAATGCTTTGAGGATGATAAGCTAATAGAAATTCTTGACTTTTCTAATGCCAAAAAACTGGTACTTTTTTGTAATGGTGTATGGTGTGAGCAATCAACCATTCAGATAAGATCCCTTTTACATCTAGGTTATCCTGCTGAAAAAATAATATATTATCGAGACGGACTACAAGGTTGGATAGGGCTTGGTTTCCCGACCGTTCCTTAGAACGCCTGAGTCCTTAAGAAGTTTGAAGAAACAAAAATTACCCATCATCGCTAGATAGGTTTTGGAAACCTGCTTATGATTAAATATTCTTATCATATTTTCTGTTACTGCCTCCCCCCGAGATAATACCAAAATAACCTTTTGCTCAAAGAAGCTTAGAACAATCACGATTTCTTAAATTAGGAAAACTCTGGAATAATTTTATTGAACTTTAAGCTTTAATACGCCTCATTATTTAATACGCTGTTATCGTTAGTGGAGCTTGATTTATAATGCTTGGTTAAAAATTAACCATAAGTTCATGATAAATATAAACCAAGGTTTGTTATTAAAAAAACTTATATCAATTGTTGACTAAATAAGCAAACAGTAATATACTTAATTTATCACTTAACAAAGCTGGGTTTATGATAATTCGTATCAGATAAAGCCCATACAGTTTAAGTGGTTGAATTATAGCTTATTGGGCTTGTAATAAATTTTGAAAAAATCATGGGCTTAGCAGAAAAATTTTTATGCTAATGGGGTTGGTTGATAAATTTTATTTATTACTTATTGAACATAAGTAGAGCTTAATCACTATAATTTATAATGAATTTTAGATACTAAGGGCTTGGTAATTAAATATTTCATCCTAATCTAAAATATTAAATAAAAGACTCAATATTGGGGAACCGTTATGGAAAATTATATTCTTGCCGCATGGTTAGGCGGTGTGTTGATGGGCATATTTGTTATTATACACTTTGTTGTTATTGGTAGAGGTGTAGGGGGATCAACGGGATTTGTTTGTGCAGTAAAACGAACGACCCAATCAAAATCGTTATTTTTTGGATATGATTTAGACCCTTTAAAATTTTTCTTTTCGCTAGGTTTGCCTATCGGTGGCTTAATTCATGTTCTTTTCATACAAGATGGTAATTTTGCCTTTAGTTTTGATATGGGCGTTTATGATAATGTCTTACCAAGTAGTGATGTACTTAAAGGCTTAATGTTAGTTGCAGGTGGGGCATTTTTGGGTATTGGCGCTCGTTTGGCAGGGGGGTGTACTTCAGGACATGCCTTAGCAGGTGGAGCATTATTGAATCCTGTTAGTCTAGTAATAGCAGGTGCATTCTTTGCAACCGCGATTGGTGTTGCACAGCTATTATTCTATGTATTTTAATATAATTTTTAATTGGGGATAAAATTATGAAACTCAGTAATACAGAATTAAAAATAGAAGTTGAACAGCAACGACATTTGCCACTTCTAAAATTCATTTCAGTTATCTTAGGCACTGTTTTTGGTATTCTTTTAGTTAGTATCGGAGGCACTACCTTTGATGTGATGGCAGGTATGTTTTTATTCGAAAATTTCCAGCTTCCTATTGTACTTAGTTTAGCGGTAGTAACAGGTGCTATTGGCATGTTTTTGGTCAAGCGCATGAAAGCAAAAAGTGTTGTTTCTCAAAAAGAAATCACTTTTGGAGCGGTAAACTTTTCTCGTCGTGTTTTTATAGGCGCATTGTTTTTTGGAACAGGGTGGGCATTAACTGCTTCTTGTCCAGGTACAGCGATGGTAATGATTGGAGAAGGTAAACTAACAGGACTATTTGTGGTAGTAGGAATTATCATAGGAACAATTACTTTTGGTTTTTTCAATCGAAATGCACGTTAATGAATAAATTCATTATAAGCATAAAAAACGGGACTTGAAGTCCCGTTTTTTTATGCTTATTAAAACTTTTACTTAAAATTACTTTCCAAACCTAAGTAAGGACGTAATTTAGCGCCAATCCATACACCAGGAAGAGCGGCTAATAACCAAATCCATCCATGTAGACTAAAAGTAGCAACACCAGAGAAGAAGGCCCCAATATTACAGCCAAAGGCAAGGCGAGCGGCATAGCCCATAATAATGCTAGCAACGATAGTAATGATAAAAGTTTTCATTGCGATGCTTGCTTTAGGTGCAAATTTCTTTGCCCAAATAGCTGCTAATAATGCACCTAAAATAACCCCCATATTCACAATCGAAGTTGTATCCATAAAGACGCTATTTTCTAATAGTTCAGTACGTCCTTCCCAGTATTCTGTTTCGGGAGTGAAGCCAAATAGCATCGATATTTTTGCTCCCCAAAGTGAGAAGGCTGAAACAACCCCCCAAGGTGCACCCGTTACAAGCGTCGTCATCCAGTTAAGTACGGCTAAAGCAGCTGCACCAATAAAAATTGGCCAAGGACCGGTGAAGAAGGTTTTCCAACCACGGTCAGCTTTGCTTAATCCTCTGTGTTCTTCCTCACGTTCTAAACGAACACGACAAGGAGTTGATTTACCAAAGTAAGTTAATAATCCAATAATTACCACAATAAACAGTAATTGTCCTGCTGCTGCTGCAAACCACCCAAATTCAGCAATTAAAGAAAAACCATCTTCAAATTGAATCAAGGGAAGTTCAGGCAATTCAGCCCACCATTCAAGATGCAAAGTTGCCAAAAAAGCACCTGCAATAAAACCAAGAATAGTGATTAGCATTTTACTATCACCACCTCCTGCTTCGTAGAGACAGCCTGAGGCACAGCCATCAGCAATTTGCATGGAGATACCAAAGACAAAAGCACCAATAACCATTTGCATAGTAATCGGAGAAACTAAGGCTTCAGGATCTTCTAAATAACCCGTGGCAAATAGAGGGGCAAATAATAAAGTGGCAATGGCGAGCATAACGAATTGGGCGCGAATACCCGTAATATCACCGTATAGCATAAAGCGGCGATAAGCACGTCCGAAGCCAAAAGCGGCATGATAAAGCGTCATACCAAATAATACGCCAATGACAAGCATCGCGGATAAGGTGAATTCTCCGCTGATAATATAAAGTGAAATACTTCCGACAAATAATAATAATAATCCAATTATCATCGGGACTGAATGTATCTTTTTTGCCATCCCTAGCGGGGATAACACAGTGGCAGTTGCTTGGGTCATTTTTTGAAATTTCTCCTAAGGGTTGAATATTTGCACATTCTCATGCAGATTTATGGGAATGAGATGTTTTAAGTAGAATGATCTTTTATTGAGGGCATTAGGTCTCCTTTGGGCAATTGCGGGGATAAAGTGCAGTCATGGTTTTGTTGTTGAGTGACTTGCCAGCGAGGGCATTGAATCTCATATAAAATATAGTCTCTATTAGTTTGCTTAGCTTTTAATAGTAGCTTAAGTGCTTGTTTATCTTTTGAATCTAAATCACTATCATCATTATCTTCAAGAAAATAGGGATAAATAACCTGTTGATAAAAATAATCAGGTTCAACTTTTATAGTTGCAGTGGCTTGTTGTTTTGCTGTTAGAGGTAAAAAAAGTTTAATGCTTTCACCTGCTTGTAATCGAGTGTCTGCTTTTTGTTGCAAATTCTGTTGATGATCTAAGATTAATTGGCGTTGGATAATATGTATTTTTTTATTCTGCTTATCCGTTGATTCTAAGGTAACAATAATGCGAGGAGTGGCATAGGTGGGTAATGCATGGCCTGCAAATTGATTTTTAAGTAAGAGTCTAAAACCTGTTGCTTCACGCACTGCTTTAATCTTAAAGGCACGGCGTGTCATATCCGCATCATGAATACCTTTAAAGCGATGCGAACCTTTAGGCATATGGCAACTTTGGCAACTGACACCTTGTTGCCTCCAAGGTGATTGTTGCCATTCTTGATAGGTATTTTCTAAAAATACCCCCTTTAATTTTAACCCTCTGCCCTCTGTAAATTGATGACAGCGGCTACAAAACTTAGACTGTTTAAACAAGGCATTCGCTTGTACCGTACCATGAACAGGGGTGTGTTTTTCATTAGCACCATAACGTTGATGCTGACGTAAGTGACAACTGGCACAGTCGATGCCTGTTGCTTGGAATTTGAGTGTTTGATCTTGCCAGTCATTGATCTGTTCGCTACGTGGCGTATGACAGCTTAGACAACTGAGTGCATTGTTTTGATCAAAATAATGTAATTGGCCAATAAGACCTGGAGATGCGGCTTTTGCATGGTAGGAGTCCTGCCATTCATCCGCTTGTTTTTTATGACACAGTGCGCAAGATTTTGGACTTATATCATAGGTAATAGGATGATGCGTTTTAGGGGCATCGCCTTGAAGGGGAATGGGAAGAAGCCAATAGTCATTATCAGCTTCTGCCCAAATTAACGAGCTGTTTAGCACACATACCATCGATAATAAAAACGATAAAGCATATTTGTTTTTATTGAGGTTAGTGTATGTGGTGAACATATCAGTCTCGTCTTTTTGATTTATTTCTTATTAAGAAATGGTTCAGGGTTCACTTCTGCGTAGACTAACTCATCTGTGTTTTTACCCATCATATCTTTAAAGCCAATCTTGAAGAACTTACGACCAACAGCAAAACTAAAGATCAGTAAACCGATAAGGAATGCACTGTAGACTAATGCCCATAGTACTTCACCGCCACCGAGTAAACTGTCGAATAACTGAGGCACTGTTAATAATTCCGTTAAGCCTTCTCCAAACATTACCTCATCAATTGCTTCTTTATTCATTGTGTAAGGGATATAGCCAATGAAGAATCCAGGTAATGCTGCAAGTGCTGTCATATAACCCAGACCTAAACGTGCGTAGGTACGTACTTCACAACCAATCATAAAGACTGCACCCATTGCAAGGAATGGACCACCTACAATATGTCCCCAATAAAGACCATATTCATCACCTGATGCTAATGGCATTTCGCCCGCACCTGATAACCAAACAATCATTAAGAAGATATTGAATGA
>JALVEA010000007.1 GCA_027008665.1 Thiotrichaceae bacterium
AAATACATTATTGACGGTGTGTTTAATCACAGAACCTAATGATTTTTTAACATCAATTCGCCAACCATGTTCTGTTTTTACTAAAACAGTACGCCCCGGAATGCGTATGCTTTTTTTGTTCTGCCCTTTAGTATGCAATATAACCCCAATTTCAGCACTTTTCTCGCCCATCATCGTCTCTCCTAAATCAAAACGTTCGGGATGTGTTTTACTGCTATTGAGATATTTTAAATAATCAACGGTATCCCATGTTGCCAAAGCCTTTGCTTGCTCCATATCTTTATCAATCACCGCTTGCCAAAATACCTTCGTCACGGCTTCTGGGGAATCAGAGACATCATCACTACAGCCGACAAGAAAAAGGATAAAAAAATAAAAAGGGATCATCATAAGGTGTTTTTTCATAAGAGTGTTCCTTGTAAAAGAAGCCTATCAGTGGAAAAAGCATGAATTTTCACTGGAGTAATTTTATTTTTCAAACCAAGATTACTTTCTGATATAGCATTATTTATTACTATTTCAACCTTTAAATAATTAGGAGTATAACCGCTAAAAATTATTTGCCCAGCATCATTTTTCTTTTGTTGCTCCCAAAGCACATCAACTACCAA
Organism: Thiotrichaceae bacterium; assembly: GCA_027008665.1. Classification (GTDB taxonomy): domain Bacteria; phylum Pseudomonadota; class Gammaproteobacteria; order Thiotrichales; family Thiotrichaceae; genus JAGLBW01. The sequence goes on from JALVEA010000007.1 coordinate 612, forward strand.
GCCTTTTTGAGAGGCTAATAACTGTTGTTTCATTTTAGTGGCTAAACAATGCAATTCTTTACTACGTTGTTTTTTAATATCATTAGCAATAGGATTGGCTAAACTTGCCGCCTTAGTCCCTTCACGAGGTGAATAAGAAAAAATATGCAAATGCCCAAAACCAATTGACTCTACATATTGCATTGTTTGTTGCCATTCCTGCTCCGTCTCCCCAGGAAAGCCAACAATAATATCTGAAGTCACATTAAAATTAGGGACAACAGCACGTATCTGTTTAATAAGTTGACTAAATTCAGCCGTTTTACAACGACGTGACATACGTCTTAGAACCGTATCTGCACCACTTTGCAAAGGTAAATGCATATGTGGCATTAAACGTGAATTTTCGAATAAGGCAAAAAAGTTCTCTGGCAAATCCCACGGCTCTACCGAAGCAAAACGTATCCGTGGCATATCGGTCTCTTGTAATAGGCTTTTTACTAATTCATACAAAGATGCATCAATATCACTGCCATAGCCTCCCACATGAACACCTGTTAAAACAATCTCCTGTATCTCTTCCTCAACCAATAAATTCACTTCATCAATAATATCTCGCAAGCTTCTACTGCGCTCCTCCCCTCTTGCAAGCGTTACAATACAAAAGGTGCAACGATAACGACAACCATCTTGAATTTTAACAAAGGCACGTTGTCGCCCACGGACAAATAAAGAACTTTCACCAGGTTCCATTGCAATCAAAGGCATGGTATTAGCTGCAAAAGCTTCCATAACAGTTTGTGGTAATTGATCTTTTTCTTGATTTGGAATCACTAGATCAACCCCTATTCTTTGTGCTACTTTTTCTGCATCTAAAGTAGCGTAACAGCCACTAACAACCAGTTTTGAATGGGGATTTTCTCGATGTAAACGATTCATTAGTTTACGGGATTTCTTGCTTGCATCTACCGTGACAGCACAGGTATTGACCACCACAACATCGGCAAACTCAGGATCAGTGACAATATCATGACCTGATAAACGAAAAGAACGAGACCATTGCTCTAATTCTGCCTCGTTTAAACGACAACCCAACGCTTTTAAATGTACTTTCATAAATTCAACAAAACCAAAAAAAGCCCGCACACAAGTTGACGGGCTTCAATTACTAAAGATTAAAGTTACTCCAAGGAAATAAACGCGCAAACAGCGTTTATTCCCTTGAAGTAGCTTAAACAAATTACAACTTATTCACTCTTTTCCTTAAAAATAACAACATCAGCTTCTTCACGCAATGCTTTTATAACTGCACTACGTTCACGCAAACCAATAGCATTAGCGTATAAATCTCTCGCCGTTTTATCTACCGTAGCATCACCATCTTTTACTGTTTTTAGGGCAATTAAAATATAATCTCCTGATGGCATAATAACATTAGAATAAACGCTTTTAGTTTCCTTGGGAATATTCATTGCAAAGACTTTTCTAACAACTTCTACAAAAGGCTTATTTGCTTGGCGAGTAACTGCTTCAAATTTTTCAACCGCCTCCACAGTTGCTCCAATATCAGCTAATGATGCCCAATTACCCGTAGATTTGAGCTTAGCTAATAAAGCCTCGCCTTTTTTATTCACTAATTTACGTGTCTCCGCATTAATAATGCTCTGTTTAATTTCCTCACTTACATCTGCTAAAGGTATCGGTGCGGGTGCTTGTTTACTATGAATTCGAATAACCGCTACCTCTGTATCAGAGAGTTCGATCAACACTGAATTTTTTGCCTCATCAAATACGGCAGGTGAAAAAACTTCTTGAAGTACTTTTTGATTGGCTGTCAATTCTTTTCCACCTTCACGGGTAAACCAATCTGATGTTTCCACTTTTAAACCCACCGCTTGGGCGGCAGGATCAAGACTGCTATCATTTTCAAAAGCAACGGTATTTAAGGTTTCAACCTGCTCTTGAAATAGTTTTTCTGCTTTCTCTTTACGATAATTTTCCTCAATTTGAACTTTAGCTTGCTCAAATGTTTGTTGTACTTCTGGTTTTATTTCTGACACTTTAATTAACTCATAACCAGATTCTGTTCTTACGACAGGTGAAAGTTCATCCTTTTTTAAGGAAAAAGCCGTTTTTTCAAATTCCGGTCCCATATCACCGCGAGCTAAAAAACCTAGATCATTAGCAATGATATTTTCAGCTTTCTTTGACAAAGCCTCTTCATAGTTTATCTTTCCTGATAAAATTCGCTGGTAAATCGCTTCGGCTCGCTTCTTCGCTTCTTCATCTTTGCCATCCACTATTTTCACCAAAATATGTGCAACCTTACGTTCCTCTGGAGTTACATATTGCTCCATATTCTCCTCATAGTAACTCTGCAATAACTCCTTACCAACATTAACTGACTTTGCCAAATCATCAACCTTCAAATGGACATAGTTGATTTTTACCTTTTCTTTTGTCTTGTAACGATCAGAATGTGAATCATAATAAGCCTTTACATCCGCATCACTCGGCTTTATTTGTTCTTTATAACTATCAAGCTTTAGGGTAAATATTTCAAAATCACGCGTTTGTTTGGATAAGGCTTGATACGAAGCGACTTGGCTCTCTGGAATAAAACTAGTACTCATTATTCCATTTAACAACTGTCGGTTAGAAATATTTTGACGTAAAGTATTTTCATAATTCACTTTATTTCTTCGATTAGATGCTAGTAATCTCTCATAGGTTTCTTTATCAAACACACCCTCTTTTTGAAAAGAAGGAGTATTGGAAATAATAGAAAAAACTTCTTCATCACTCGCACGATAACCATTCTTCTTCGCTTCTTGTCGAATCAAAGCTCGATTAATCAGTGCTTCTAATGCTTGAGACTTCAGTGATCTATCATTGAAATTTGGCGGTAATCGTCCACCTAGCATAGAGGTTAAGCGCTGCTTTTGTTCTAATAATTCATTTTGCACCTCACGGATAGAAATCTCTTCTCCATTGACTGTCGCAGCAATCAGCTTATTACCACCGCCTATATAAGAATTAATTCCAAAAAGGGCAAATGGAACACTAATTAAACCGACGACTAGGTATGCAAGCCAACCTTTAGCTTTGTCATTAATAGTTTGCAGCATGATTTTTTGTTATCTCTTGAATAGTTTTTTTAGAATTTTAAGAAAAAGTAAGCATTAAGGATTTATAAAAATAGTGGATTCCCATCGGCAATCCTGATTCGGTAGCGAATAATACCTTAATGTGTTTAAGCTTTCCATGCCTAGAAACTAGGATGCAATAATTTATGAAATAGGCAGAAATAGGTATAAGGCATAAAAAAAGGATGCCGAAGCACCCTTTTAAAATTGGCGGAGCGGACGGGACTCGAACCCGCGACCCCCGGCGTGACAGGCCGGTATTCTAACCAACTGAACTACCGCTCCAAGTGGTGGGTGATGAGAGACTTGAACTCCCGACAACCGCCTTGTAAGGGCGGGGCTCTACCAACTGAGCTAATCACCCATCATTTATGAAACATAAATGACGAAACTTATCAATGTTTACTATCTTTAAATAAACATTTTTTCTCTTTGTCAAAGAGAGGAGAGAATCATAAAATATTCTCTTTAAATATGGCGGAGCGGACGGGACTCGAACCCGCGACCCCCGGCGTGACAGGCCGGTATTCTAACCAACTGAACTACCGCTCCAAATGGTGGGTGATGAGAGACTTGAACTCCCGACAACCGCCTTGTAAGGGCGGGGCTCTACCAACTGAGCTAATCACCCCTAACTAAGAGCGCGTTAGTTTACGGCATCTTTCAATGCTTTACCAGCCTTAAATGCGGGATTTTTTGATGCTTTAATTTGAATCGCTTCTCCTGTACGTGGATTACGACCAGTACGCGCACTACGATCACGAACTAGAAAGGTACCAAAGCCAATTAGGGTCACTTGATCGCCACCCTCTAGCGTATCTGTTACTGTTTCAACAAAACTTTTATAAGCACGTTCTGCATCTGCTTTGGTTAAACCTGATTTCTCAGCCATAGACGCTACTAATTGTGACTTATTCATATAATCCTAATCCTTCTGATATATTTAGGTGTGGGTAGACTCATTAATTATTCAGCTTATGAAAAATAAAATACAGTGAGTTCTTACCATAAAAAGAGCAAATCGCAGATCATACTGTAAGTTTTTAAACCTAGCTAATAGATATTTATTAGCTATAGATAAGTAGTAATATGCATACCGTATAGACCATTTGCTTAAAACGAGCCGTACTGTAAAGAATAGACCGCTTGCAATCAAGCCATAAATGCATTTAGTTTACTGATTTTTCAGTAATCTTTTTCCTTATCCTAAATATTTAAAATTTACTAGGAGAAGTTTATTAAGATTTAGGGCTTTATATAAAAATGATTCTTAACAATATTACAAATATCCTAAAGGAAACCCCAAATAAAAAATCTATATAATACGAGTCGTATAATTTATTATTTGAAACGTCTTTTAGAATACATAACAAAATGAGAAAAAATTAATGGGCTCTTACTCTATTTTCATTATCCTCAAAATTTGATTTTTGTGCAGGCGTTGAATTAGATACACCCTCATCTTCATCATCTTCCGACAAGGGGTCTGGTCGAGACTCTAAGGCGATTTCTAATACTTCATCAATCCATTTTACGGGCTTAATGGTTAAACCTTTCTTAACATTAGCAGGTATATCAGTTAAGTCTTTTTCATTATCCATTGGAATTAAAACAACCGTTATTCCACCACGATGCGCTGCCAGTAATTTCTCTTTCAAGCCACCAATCGGTAATACTTCACCTCTCAGTGTAATCTCACCAGTCATTGCAACTTCTGCCTTAACAGGGATATTCGTCATTGCAGACACAATTGCCGTTACCATGCCAACACCTGCACTAGGACCATCTTTAGGTGTTGCGCCTTCTGGCACATGGATATGAACATTATGCTTCTTTAAATACTTGCGTGAAATACCCAATTGAGCCGCACGGCTTTTAACCACTGTCTCGGCCGCTTGAATCGACTCTTGCATCACTTTACCAAGACTACCTGTACTTTTGATACTACCATTTCCAGCTAGAGCAACGCTTTCAATTGTGAGTAATTCTCCTCCTACAGAAGTCCAAGCTAAACCCGTTACCTGCCCTACCTGATTTTCTTTATCGGCACGTCCAAAATCAAAACGTTTCACTCCTAAATACTTCTCAATATTTCTAGCGCTAACCGATGATTTTTTCTTCTTTTTTAGCAAATGCTCACGAATTGTTTTGCGACAAATCTTTGAAATCTCACGATCAAGATTTCTAACCCCTGCTTCACGGGTGTAATAACGAATAATCGAGAGAATCGCGCTATCACTCACCGTTAGCTCACCTTTTTTAATGCCATTTTCTTTAAATTTCTTTGGCATTAAATAATTTTTAGCAATATTTAATTTTTCATCTTCGGTGTATCCAGGAATATGGATGACTTCCATTCTGTCTAATAAAGGGCCTGGAATATTCATACTATTAGAAGTAGCAACAAACATCACGTCTGATAAATCAAAATCAACTTCAAGATAATGATCAGCAAAGGTATGATTTTGTTCAGGGTCTAAGACTTCCAATAAAGCAGAGGCAGGATCACCACGAAAATCCGTTGCCATTTTATCAATTTCATCTAATAAAAAGAGGGGATTTCTTTTTCCTACACGCGATAAATTCTGAATAATTTTCCCTGGCAAAGCACCGATATAAGTACGACGATGCCCTCTTATTTCTGCTTCATCACGCACGCCACCTAATGCCATACGGGTATATTTACGTCCTGTTGCTCTAGCAATTGATTGTCCTAGAGAGGTTTTTCCAACACCAGGAGGGCCTACCAAGCATAAAATAGCCCCTTTTAATTTTTTTACCCGTTGTTGTACTGCCAGATACTCAACAATCCTTTCTTTGACTTTATCCAAACCATAATGATCAGCATCTAAAATATTTTGTGCTTTACTCAAATCTGCAATAATTCTAGATTTTTTCTTCCAAGGTAGCCCTACCATCCAGTCGATATAATTACGCACAACGGTTGCTTCGGCTGACATAGGCGACATCATTTTTAGTTTATTAAGCTCTGTGCTTACCTTTTCTTTTGCTTCCTTAGGCATACCCGCTTTATTAATTTTTTGTTCTAGCTCATCCATTTCACTAGGGGCTTCATCCATGTCCCCTAATTCTTTTTGAATCGCCTTCATCTGCTCGTTAAGATAGTATTCGCGTTGGCTTTTATCCATTTGTTGCTTTACACGCCCACGAATACGCTTTTCAACTTGCAATAAGTCAATCTCAACATCAACTAGCTCAATCAATTTATTCAGACGCAACTTTACATTCAGTATCTCAAGAATTTCTTGTTTTTCTGCTACTTTAAGATTTAAATGCGAAGCAACGGTATCAGCTAATCGAGTGGGTTCATTAATTCCTGATAATGAAGATAAGACTTCTGAAGGGATTTTCTTATTTAATTTGACATATTTTTCAAACTGGCTGACCAGCATTCGACTAAGTAACTCAAGTTTTCGTTCTTCAACCTCACCATCAAATACAAGCGTTCTAACATCAGCCGTCAAATACCCTAAATCAACACTTGTTTTTAAAATAGCACTACGTTCAACACCTTCAACGAGCAATTTCAAAGTACCATCAGGTAATTTAAGAAGTTGTAAAATCGTTGCTAAGGTCGCAACAGAATAAATATCATCCTCTTCAGGATCATCTATTTCTGCACTTTTTTGAGCAACCAGTAAAATCTGCTTACTTGTTTCCATTGCCATATCAAGTGCTTTTATGGACTTTTCTCTACCGACAAAAAGTGGAATTACCATATAAGGATAAACCACTACATCCCGTAGAGTTAAAACAGGAATATTTTTAATTATATTAGCCTCAGACATAGCTACCTCAATGAAGGGAAATTAGAATAGCATTCTCTAGTGCTCAGCCAAATAATAGATGCACTGAACACTAGCACAACAAATCTACCTTAACTAGAATACTAAAGAATTAGAAAATTATTAAATTTTCGTTCCTAAGCATAGATAGTTGGGGGTAGAAGCTTAAAACTCAACTATTCTTGAATGACAAAATCTTAAGTTTATTGAAGAAGAGAAGCTAATTAGCTCCACTTGCAGATTTCAAGGCATCAATCTCTTTATTTTCATAGATCAAATAGGGGTTTGTATCCCCTGTAACAACCCCTTCATCGACAACAACTTTAGTAACATCATCTAATGAAGGTAATTCATACATTGTATCCAGTAGAATTTTTTCCATAATAGTACGTAAACCACGCGCTCCTGTGTTACGTTCCATTGCCTTTTGAGCAATAGCCATTAAGGCCTCATCACGAAAATCCAACTCTGCTTCTTCCATTTCAAACAACTTGCTATATTGTTTAACTAATGCATTTTTAGGTTCTGTCAAAATACGCACTAACGCATCGGCATCAAGCTCTTCAAGTGTGGCAACAACGGGTAAACGGCCAATAAACTCAGGTATCAAACCATAACGCACTAAATCTTCAGCTTCTACGTCTTTAATCACTTGACCAAAATTTTTGCCATCATCAGGCTTTTTAACATCAGCACCAAAACCAATACTACTTTTTTTACTGCGATTAAGAACGACTTTATCCAAACCAGAAAAAGCTCCCCCGCAAATAAATAAAATATTTTTGGTATCAACTTGCAAAAATTCTTGCTGTGGGTGTTTACGTCCACCTTGAGGAGGCACAGAAGCAACTGTTCCTTCAATCAACTTTAATAATGCCTGTTGAACTCCTTCACCTGAAACATCACGAGTAATTGAAGGATTATCTGATTTACGTGAAATTTTATCTATTTCATCAATATAAACAATGCCTGTTTCTGCTTTATCAACGTCGTAATCACATTTTTGCAATAATTTTTGAATAATATTTTCAACATCTTCACCCACATAACCCGCTTCTGTGAGTGTTGTAGCATCCGCCATTGTAAATGGCACATTTAAAGTACGCGCCAATGTTTCTGCTAATAAGGTTTTACCACTACCTGTTGGACCGATTAAAAGAATATTACTTTTAGACAGCTCCACATCATCATCGCTACTATTATTGCCTTCCATTCGTTTATAGTGATTGTATACAGCAACAGACAATACTTTTTTTGCTTTTCCTTGAGAGATAACATAGTCATCCAATAAAGCTGTTATTTCACGTGGTGTAGGCAACTTGCCATCCCCTTCTTCAACTGTTTCATCTAATTCTTCACGAATAATGTCATTACAAAGATCAACACATTCATCACAAACAAAAACAGATGGTCCAGCAATTAACTTTCTTACTTCATGCTGACTCTTTCCGCAAAAAGAACAATATAATAATTTCCCACTATCTTCATCATTATTTTTGTTATCACTCATCAGGTGAATACCTCTACTTTCATCATTTTATATAATATTTGGGGATTGAGATTCAATACTTGACACTCACAATGGATCATTCGTCCTACAATATCCAAGCTTATAGAGTCTATATGATTCCTTTCAAATGTACAGCTAGCATAGATAAAATAGGCTATTTTTTATCAAAAAAAATGGTCTGACAAACAGACCATTTAAGAGGCTTAAATTTACAAAAACTAAATATTTTCTAAATATCTATAAAACGACTCTTTAAAATGAAGCAAACTGTTGCTTATCCTATTATCTTTTATCAAGTACTTTATCTATTAAACCATATTTTTGTGCTTCTTCCGCCGTTTTAAAATTATCACGATCTGTATCTTTAGCAATTTTTTTCAGGGTTTGCCCCGTATGATGCGCTAATACTTTATTTAATTCATCACGGATTTTTAAAATTTCATTTGCATGAATTTCAATATCAGTTGCCTGACCTTGAAAACCACCAAGCGGTTGGTGGATCATGACACGCGAATGTGGTAAGGCAAAACGTTTGTCCTTTGCACCACCAGCCAGTAGGAGCGCTCCCATACTCGCCGCCTGACCTATACATAAAGTGCTCACATCAGGCTTAATAAATTGCATTGTATCATAGATACCCATCCCTGCGGTTACCGCACCACCTGGTGAATTGATATACATATGAATATCTTTCTCAGGATTTTCTGATTCTAAAAATAACAACTGGGCAACAATCAAATTTGCCATATGATCTTCGATAGGTCCAACAACAAAAATAACTCGTTCTTTCAATAAACGAGAGTAAATATCATAAGAACGCTCACCTCGAGAGGTTTGCTCAACCACCATTGGTATTAAACCAAGCGCTTTTGTCTCTAAATTATTTGCTAACATAATTTCAGTTATACCGTCTCAGATTCATCTTGTATATCGGCTTTAGAATCCGTCTCATTTTGTTTCTCTTCATCCTTAGCAATAGTTTGGGGAGCCTCTGGTGACATCAATTCTGAAAAAGTCATTTTCTGCTCAGAAATAATTGCTTTATCTAACACCCACTCAACAATCATTTCTTCCATAACAGCCGCCTCTACCGTTTGCATCGCCTCTTTATTCGTTTTGTAATACTCGATAAAAGCTTGTGGGTCTTCATAGGTAGAAGCCATAGACTCAAGCATAGCATTCACTTTATCTTGATTTCGTTCTAATTTATTTTTTGTAATAATTTCACCAACGATTAAACCAAGTTTCACTCGACGCGTTGCTTGATCCACAAAAAGATCATCTGGCAATGAAGATAAATCTGCCCCCTTTGTATTTCCTTTCATTTCCTTACGAACATGCTTGATTTCTTCAGTTACCAAGAAACTAGGAACCTCAATATCATGCAGATCATTCAAACCATCCATCACCGACTGTTTTAGACGTGTTTTAATATTTTGTGTAAGCTCACGCTCCATATTTGATCTAATTTCAGCTCTAAAACTCTCTTCTGTCCCATCTTCAATGCCAAACTTTTTAATAAAATCTACATCAACCGCAGGTAATACAGATTCTCTTACTACTGAGGCTTTTAAAACAAATTGTGCCGTTTTTCCTTTAAGATTTTCTGCTGGATAATCATTTGGGAAAGTCACATCGATTTCCTTTTCTTCGCCTGCACTCATTCCTAAAAGGGCATCATCAAAATCTTTTAGCATCCGCCCCGCCCCTACTTCAACAGAAAATGCTTTTGCTGAACCTCCTTCAAAGGTTTCACCCTCTAGTGTTCCTTCGAAATCAATAACAATCAAATCATCTTTTTCTGCGGCTCGCTCTACATCTTGCCATTCTTTTTGTTGTTCTTGTAAGGTTTCTATCATTTTATTAATATCAGCGTCTGTAATTTCTACATTTGCTCTTGATATTTCCAACCCCTCAACATTGGCGAGCTCAAACTCAGGATAAACATCAAACGTTGCAATATATTCTAAGTCTTTACCTGGTTCTAAAACCTGAGGATCAATATCTGGATAACCTACTACACTCAATTCTTCATCAGCCACAGCCTCATTGAATGACGACTGAAAAACCTCGCCGACCACTTCTTGATAAACTGAATCGCCATACTGTTGACTCACTACACTAAGAGGAACTTTTCCTGGCCTAAAGCCATCAAGCTTTACCCGAGCACGCATACCTTTCAAACGCTTTTCAACTTCCCCATCAATTTCTTCAGCAGGAACTGAAATATTCATTTTACGTCCGATATTACTTGTAGATTCAACAGAAACTTGCATGCACAAAACCTCACAATCCATCACCTCATTAAGACAATGAATATCTATATAATTATTTAAAAATAGTGGAATTCAATTCAAAAGGAACTGCGGTCATCTACCACCCTCTAAAATTAAAGAATGGTGCGAAAGGAGAGACTCGAACTCTCACATCTTGCGATACTGGAACCTAAATCCAGCGCGTCTACCAATTCCGCCACTTTCGCATTTTCGATTAACTCGTTCATAACCTTTATGAACTAAACCGCGTGATTATACAGTAACAAAGGACTGTTTGTGTATAACCAATACTAAAACATCTCATAAATTCTGTAGGAAACTCATTAAAATTTCAAGATTTATATTCGATTTTTTTAAAATGGGGTGGATGATGGGACTTGAACCCACGACGACCGGAATCACAATCCGGGGCTCTACCAACTGAGCTACACCCACCATAATAAAACATTTTTCAAAACTCTTCTTTACTATGCCACTAAACACCTTAAAATGGCGCGCCTGGCAGGAGTCGAACCTGCGACCCACGGCTTAGAAGGCCGTTGCTCTATCCAGCTGAGCTACAGGCGCAAACTAATGCACTTGAAAAATGGTCGGGGTAGAGAGATTCGAACTCCCGACATCCTGCACCCAAAGCAGGCGCGCTACCAGACTGCGCTATACCCCGACAAATCCCGCTTAGGTATTCAAAATTCTTGAACAACCTCCAACGGAGCGCGCATGATACGCATCAATAGTCAGTTCGTCAACCTAAGCTTGTATTTTTATTTCATTCTTTTTTCGGTTGTCCTCATAACCAAGCCCATGCGAGAATGCCCGCTTTTATTATCAATGCCTTAAATAAGGAAGTTCCAAGCAATTAAACTACTTGAAACTTGCTAAAAATCACACAACGAAACGAAGGGAAATCATTATGACAGCCAAACTTATTGATGGAAAAGCACTCTCTCGCAAAGTTAGAGCAGAGATTAAATCTCTAGTGAGTGAGCAGACTCAATTAGGAAAACGACCACCTAGTTTAGCTGTTATTCTAATCGGGGGTGACCCCGCATCACAAGTTTATGTCGGACATAAACGCAAAGCTTGTAAAGAAATAGGCATTACATCACGCTCTTACGACCTTCCCAAAGAGACAACACAGTACGAATTACTCAGTCTTATTGATGAGTTAAATAATAATAAATCTATCGATGGTATTTTAGTGCAACTTCCCCTTCCTGATCATATTGATACTTCATTGGTGATAGAACGCATTCATCCTGATAAAGATGTCGATGGTTTCCATCCCCTGAATATTGGCAAACTTGCCCTTCGCATACCAAAGATACGCCCCTGCACACCCTATGGGATTATGCATTTACTGGATTCGATTAGTGAAACTTATAAAGGAAGACATGCAGTCATTGTTGGTGCATCCAATATCGTTGGTCGCCCCATGATGATGGAATTATTACTAGCAGGTGCAACTGTCAGCATCTGTCATCGATTCTCAAACAATACCCCCAAGTTAGTGGCTCAAGCTGATATTCTTATTGTCGCTGTTGGTAAGGCTGGGCTTGTAAAAGGAGAATGGATTAAAGAAGGTGCAACCGTCATTGATGTGGGGGTTAATCGTACCAGCGACGGCAAACTAACAGGTGATATTGAATTTGAGAAAGCCGCTAAAAAAGCCACTTGGATTACGCCCGTCCCAGGAGGAGTAGGCCCTATGACAGTTGCTATGTTAATGAAAAACACATTTATGGCTTATAATAAACACCAATTATAAGTAACCTTTTAAAAACTGCTTAGGACTCAGAAGTCCTTACTATATATTTAAAAATAAATACGGCATAATCGCCCCCTTTTTATCTATCGATCTGGGCAATTATTATCAATGTTTAAAATTATTACAGACCATTCGCCTGCTAATATAAAAAATGACGTACTTTCTGGGCTTACTGTTGCGTTGGCACTGGTTCCTGAGGCAGTTGCTTTTGCAATATTAGCGCATTTACATCCTTTGATCGGTCTTTATGCCGCTTTTACGATTGGCTTAATTGCCGCTATTATGGGTGGTCGTCCCGGTATGATTTCAGGTGCAACAGGGGCTATTGCGGTAGTGGTAGGGGCTTTAGTGCTACAACACGGTGCAGAATATCTCTTTGCAGCAGTTGTCTTAATGGGCGTTATTCAAATCACCTTTGGCGTATTAAAGCTGGGCAAATTCATTCGCTTAGTACCACACCCTGTTTTTCTTGGTTTTGTTAATGGATTAGCAATGGTGATATTTTTAGCCCAACTGGAGCACTTTAAAGTAGAGCTTCCTGATGGTAGTAAAGAATGGATCACAGGCTCAACCCTTTATATTATGCTGGCTTTAATTGCGCTGACCATGGTGATTATCAAATTTTTACCACGCCTAACAACGATTATTCCTTCAACACTAGCGGCTATTATCATTGGTACTTTAATCACACTCGGTATGGCGCATTTTTTGAGTATTGATACACGCCTTGTTGGTGATATAGCCTCAATTAAAGGCAGCTTCCCTCCCTTTCATATTCCTGATGTACCTTTTGACTGGGAAACATTAAAAATTGTTTTCCCTTATGCAGTTGTAATGGCATTGGTGGGGCTAATTGAAAGTTTACTAACGCTTAATCTTATTGATGATTTAACAGAAACACAAGGACAGCCAAATCGAGAATGTATCGGACAAGGGCTTGCCAATACAGTAACAGGTGTCTTTAGTGGCATGGGTGGCTGTGCAATGGTAGGTCAAAGTATTATCAATATTCGCTCTGGTGGACGAGGGCGATTATCAGGTATTGCAGCGGCGCTGTTTTTATTATTGTTCATCATGCAAGCCTCATCACTGATTGAACAAATCCCCATTGCTGTCTTGGTTGGGGTTATGTTTATGGTGGTTATTGGTACCTTTGAATGGGGCAGCCTACGCTTATTTGGTAAAGTACCCGTTGCCGATATTTTTATTGGTATCTCAGTCGCATTAATAACTGTTATTTCAGATAACTTAGCCTTAGCGGTTATTATTGGCGTTATTCTCTCTGCTTTAGTCTTTGCGTGGGAACATGCAAAGGCCATTAATGTCACCTCACGCATTAATCGCATGGGTGATAAAGTGTATGAACTCCACGGACCTTTATATTTTGGCTCTGTTCTAAATTTTCAGGACTTATTTACCCCACGCAATGATACTGACGATGTAACCGTAGATTTTAAAGATTCTCGTGTTATGGATCATTCTGCTATCGAGGCGATTGATAAACTAGCCGAACGCTATGCACGCGCACAAAAAAGACTGCATCTTATACATCTATCCCCAGAATGTAGGGGCTTGCTAAAGAAAGCAGGTGATTTAGTGGAAGTGAATGTGGTAGAAGATCCTACTTATCATATTGCCACTGATAAACTCGGATAATGCTAATCAGCCAGAACAATATTACCGCTGTTATTTTAGCTGGCGGTAAAGGCAGACGCTTAGACGGACAAGATAAAGGGCTGGTTCTCTATCATAACAAACCTTTAATTGAGCATATATTAGAGAAAATTAAAACACAGGTTTCAACAGTGTTAATTAATGCTAACCGCAATCATGCTAGTTATTCGACTTATGGCTATACTGTGATAAAAGATGAGATGCTAAATTATCAAGGGCCACTCGCAGGTTTTTCCACTGCTATGAAGAATGTCGAAACAGAGTACATTATCACCCTACCCTGTGATGGACCTTTAATTTCTGATGATTTAGTTGCTCGCCTACGCAGATGCTTAAAACATGATCCTACAAAAATAGCAGTAGCCCATGATGGACAGCGACTACAACCAACCTATGCGTTAATTCCAATTAGCTATCTCTCTGATCTCAATAGATTTATGCAAAAAGGCGGACGTAGTATTTATCAATGGTATGCTGAACATACTATTATTCCCTGCGACTTTTCTGACATCCCTCATATATTTACCAATATTAATACAGAACAACAACGTCAACAGATGGAGCAAAAAATGAGTACCCTTGCTCAACCTGAAGGACACACTTTTAAATGAAACCTATTTCTATCCCTTTTATTGGCTTTGTCGCCTACAGTGGCACAGGAAAAACGACGCTTTTAAGCCAACTGATTCCCCTTTTAAAAAATAAAGGTCTACGCATTGCGGTTATTAAACATGCTCACCATGATTTTGAGATAGATTATCCCAAAAAAGATAGCTATATCTTACGCAAAGCAGGTGCAGAAACCATTTTAGTAACCTCGCATAAACGCACTGCTATTATTATTGAGCATCCAGAAATAAGCCAAGAACCTAGTTTAGAAGATGCACTATCAAAAATACCATGCAAAGGATTGGATTTACTATTAATTGAAGGCTTTAAACACGCCGATTACCCTAAAATAGAGTTACATCGAAAAACGCTAAACAAGCCTTATCTTTACCCAAAGGATAAAAATATTATTGCCATTGCAAGCGATCATAGCCTTGAGAACTCTGAATTAGAAAATAAACCCAGATGGCAGTTTGATCTCAACCAGCCACAACAAATCGCTGATTTTATTACAACAGAGATAGTTTAACTAACTATCTGCTCTTGACGAAATGAAGCGCCCGACATATCAAATAGTTGCATCATTTTTTCACCCGATTGATAGGGGGCAATGACTTTTATTTTCTTTTTTTCCAAAATTTTTATCGTATTTACTAATTTTAAAGCCTGTTTATTATTTTTAATATTAGATAGCACCCATTTTTTTGAGAAGCGTATAAATTCTGGCGCTATCACTTCCAATATTAATTTTGTCTGTTGGTTAATCCCAAAAGAATCAATTCCAATAGCGCAATGATGTTGAATCAATTCTTGATGCAATTTTTTAAAGCCTAAATCCTTGGTTAATAAGTCAATTGAGAGAGGAAATAGGAAAACACAGTTTGAAACATCCCCTTTAAAACGGGATAAACTTGAACTAAGCCAATACTTAAACCAATCGTCTTGCATTGATTCCTCAGCTAAAGGAATCAGTAATTTCATACCTTTTGAGCCTGTCTGTTTTAGGCGTTGGAATAATAAAATCAACATCACTTGATCCCAAAAAACAGTATGATATTTTTTATCCAATATACTGCTTACCGTTGCGTATTCATTTTCTAATACATTTAAATCCACCATATATTGCCGAGTTGATGCATCGACAGGACTAAACATATCCAATTTTGATAATTCTAAAGAGATTTCATTGCTTAATATAATTTGCTTTAATAATTTACAATAAATACTGGGCTTATTACTCAATGGAATTTTTATTTTTGGCTCAGTTTTAATAGATATTGATTGATTATCTGTATTAGGCTTCTTAGAAATTGGATCGTCTAACCAAGGGGATTTAGCTTTATTATCAAGCGTATTCACTACAATAGGAGGAGGTTCATTAAGAGCTGATTTTTCTTTTGCGCCTTTGATAGGCAACCTTTTTGCACCTAATTTCCTTATCCATAACTGATAGCATCGCTTACCACTAAATACAGTAGGAATAAGACGAATACTAGCACGAAAGTCTTCCCCTTTTTGAGGATGCAAGGTCACAACAAGAGCCGATGCTTTTACGGATTTATTTTCATATTGACGTACAAAGTCAAAAAATACTTCTCTTTCATCTTCGCGTATTAAATCAGAAACAGTTGTTACTTTTAGGCTATGTAAAGAGTCCGATAATAAATTGACATAAGCATGGTTTGCATACAAATGTAAATCATTGACCACATAGGCAACCGCCTCTGAGCTAGAATCAACCAGCCAATGACAACGTTGCTCAGATACTCGCAGTAGCGACTTACAATTACGAAATTCCGTCTTTAAAAAAGCATATTGAAGTAAAAATTTAAGTGCTAAATTTACAATAGCTCCTGAGGGACGATAATGTAGATTACAAACTTGTACACCCGTATAACCCGTTTTAACGGATAAAGCGGATTGTGGTTTGCTATCATCTAAAGAAACTAAAATTGATTCAGAGCCATTTTTTTGCAAAATATCAGCAAGCACATTCATTGCTAATCCACTTTCTTGAAACAAAAAAATCAAACCTAGTTTCTTATTCAGCAATGCTTTTTTAACCGTTGCGGCATCATTATCAATCAAATCAATTTTAATATTATTTGAAAACTTAGTTAATGCCTGCACCAACACAGGATAGCGCCCTGTGTGCCCTCTAATAACTAAACAATGTAATTCTTTTTGCTTCATGCCTTTGAAGATAAGCCATTACTATTTTCCGTTCATCTTCTATACAGATTACTGTTGCAAGTTCAGTGACTAGAGGTGTTTCAAGCTATTTTTAGGCAGATAAACATCATAACGGGTTGATTTACCCGTTATACTAAATTGAGCCTTTAATCCTGCAAGCGCTTTTGCAAGACGGGGACGTTTCACAACAATACGTTTGCCAGCACAGCCTATTGCAAGCTTTAATAAACGATCACTATCTTGATCCTCTCCCACAATATCATGAAAATAGGACATTTCTTTTTTCACTTTGGCTGATTTTTTACGCGATGGAAACATCGGATCTAAATAGATAACATCAGCACGCTCGGATTCTTTTTGTGCTAATAAATACTCACTGGCATTTGTATGAATAAGACGCATTCGAACGCATATATCTTTAACTTGTTGATCATCAGAGTGATAAACACGCTCTAAGGCATTCTTTAAAAGACTATAAATAACAGGGTTTCTCTCTAGCAAAGTGACATAACAACCAATACTTGCAAGTACAAAGGCATCGCGCCCTAAACCTGCGGTCGCGTCAATAATATTTGCATTAGGAATTTTTTTTATACCAATCGCTTTAGCTAAATCCTGCCCTTTACCGCCACCGTATAAACGTCGATGACGTGTTTTTCCTTCCAGAAAATCAATGCAAACGGCTCTTTGTTTTTTATATTGTAATGAGCGCAACTCTAAGCGGTCACTCTTCAAATAGAGCAAATATTGAAAAGAATTTTTATTAATTTTATCTTCAAACAGATGCGACGGAACAATAGTAGCACCAATGCATTTAGCGATATTATTAAGTGCAATAGAATCACAATCTTTGCTACCACTGATTGCGATACCTTGTTGTGAGAGAGGTATCAACACACTAATAATGTGGAGGAAGTGGTTCTTCTGTATTTGACCCACTCTCTTGTGTTGAATTTAGTTTTTCAGCAACATGAATTAACTGCTTTTCTAATAACTCTATTTTCTCTTCTTGCTGATGAACAATACGACTCAATACTTGCACCGTATCTTCTTGTTCCATATACAATAATTCGAGCTTCATTAGCCGATTACTTAAGTCTTGCATCATTAATTTAACTATTTATTTAAAATAAATGGCTCGGTTACACTATTTCACTACGCTCAATAATCTAACCGCTCCAAAAAATCATATAAAATCTATAACCTCTTGGTTTTTTACGCTCTCTGTTGATAACTATTCCAAGTTGCAACTAGAGTCCAGAAGGGGCGGTCTCCCTCACCTAGA
>JALVEA010000008.1 GCA_027008665.1 Thiotrichaceae bacterium
TCTGATTACTCAATTTTATTTCCTGTAAACTGTTGATTCCACTTTAGTTGCTTTTCTAGTTATGAGGCTCAAGATAAACCAGAAAAAAGGAGTGAAAGATTTATCTTTTCCGATGCCGTTAGGCGAGGTCAGTGTTTATTATGTAACTTTGAAAAGCTGAAGCTTTCACTCCTAACAGCTAGTCAAAAAAATCACGGCATTCTTTGTATTCTTCTAATGATCCTTGATGCTTTTCATTATAATGAAAATAACAAGGACTGTAGTGTTCGTGTTCAAACTGACAATAACCTCCGCCACGTATTGAGAAGTAATCTGTATCACAACAAGTCCATTGATCACAGCATCTTGTTTTAACTAAAGGCAGTCCTTCTTCTCCACAGAAGTGACAACGTTCCCCTTCGATTGGTTTTGCTTTCATGCGATTATATGTCATTTTCTTTCTCATCCATAACGTCTCGTACTACTGGGTATAAATGTTCAGCTTCGTCAACGATGCGGTCGAAGACCATTTCAAACATATCGTCTGAGTCTTTCAAGAATTTTTCGTGATTTCTAATATAAAGTTTGCCGTGGCGACACCAACGTTTTTGGTATTGTTTAAATACTCGTTTTATTTCTCCTGATCCTGATAAAAAGCGGTTGGCCGTTTGACGTACTTTATTATCACCATGAATCATAAGTGATTGATATATATTCTTTTCTTCATCTTTTAGATGATCGTCTACTTTTTCAATATAGTCAAAAAAGAGTTTATTTAGAATATCAGTATCACAGATTTCACGGTCATTAATCATGTAATTTAATACTTTGGTTAATTCTGCGATTTCATGGTTTTGTTCATTGAGATGGTCAATATCTATCATTTTAATGTCCCTAGTTGAGGTTTAATAGTTTTTAATTTCCAGATGTCATGGTTGTATTCTTGCATGGTTCGGTCTGTTGAGAAGAAACCACTAGAAGCGGTGTTCATAATACTCATGCGTATCCATTGCGATTGATTTAGCCATGTTTGTGCAACTTGATTTTGTGTATCAACATAACTACGAAAATCTGCCAGTGTCATCCACGGATCATGTGGACTAAGTAGGCTATTGATAATGTCATCAAAAATATGCGGTTCGAGTGCGTTGAAATGATTTGACTTTAGTAGGTGCATAACATTTTGTAGATCATTGTCTTGTTGCAGGTAATCAATGGGTTGATAATGCGGTAATAGGGCTTCAATTTCATTGACCTTTAAGCCAAATAGGAAGAAATTGTCTTCTCCGACCTGTTCTAATATTTCAATATTAGCACCATCATAGGTTCCAATTGTCAATGCACCGTTCATCATAAATTTCATATTGCCTGTGCCAGAGGCTTCTTTTCCTGCGGTTGAAATTTGCTCGGAAAGATCGGCAGCAGGGGCAATGA
The DNA here is from genome assembly GCA_027008665.1 of Thiotrichaceae bacterium. Lineage (GTDB taxonomy): Bacteria > Pseudomonadota > Gammaproteobacteria > Thiotrichales > Thiotrichaceae > JAGLBW01. Next base: position 1,414 of record JALVEA010000008.1, read on the forward strand.
TTTCCATGCTCGATACGTCGTAGTTAGGATAAAAAGCAATTTTTAATTTATCACCTACTTCGGGGTCGTTATTAACCACATAGGCAATATTATTGATTAATTTAATAATCTTTTTTGCCATTACATAACTCGGTGCTGCTTTTCCGCCAACTAGGATGCAACGATTAACCCAGTTGTCTGTTTTGCCTTGTTTGATTTGAGAATATAAATGAATCATATGCAAGGCATTGAGCAATTGGCGTTTGTATTCATGAATACGCTTGACTTGAATATCAAATATTGATTCGGTATTAAATGCGATACCGCAAGTTTCTTGAATAATATGGGCTAACCGTTGTTTATTAGCTTGTTTAACTGCCTTGAATTGTGCATGAAATGCTTTTTGATCTTCAGCAGCAAAGGGTTTTAATTGCGAGATTTTGCTTAAATCAGCAATCCATTCATCGCCAATGGTTTTATTAATGAGTTTGGTTAATAAAGGATTGGCGTGCACAATCCAACGTCGCGGGGTGACACCATTGGTTTTATTATTGAATTTTTCTGGCCAGAGGGCGTAGAAGTCTTTGAATAGACCTTGGCATAATAATTTTGAATGTAAATCTGCGACACCATTGACGGAGAAACTACCAACAATGGCGAGATGTGCCATGCGAATTTGTGGATGAGGCCCTTCTTCAATAATAGAAAGTTGCCTTTGCTTTTCGATATTAGTAGGCCATTTTGCACGCACAGCATCCATAAAATGGGCGTTTATTTCATAGATAATATCCAATAAACGTGGCAATAATGCCTGAAATAATTCCACTGACCATTTTTCTAATGCTTCAGGTAGTAGTGTATGGTTTGTATAGGCTAGTGTTTTGGTGGTGATTGCCCATGCTTGATCCCAACCTAGATTTTTTTCATCCATTAATAGACGCATTAATTCAGCAACTGAAATGGTCGGATGGGTGTCATTCATTTGAAACACATTTTTTTCAGCAAAATATTGGTAATTTTTCCCCTCTCTTAATTCCCAGCGACGTAATATATCTTGCAAACTGGCAGAGGCAAGAAAATACTGCTGACGTAGACGTAATTCTTTACCATTTTCACTGCTATCATTAGGGTATAGCACCATGGTGATATTTTCGGCGGAGTTTTTAGCCGCCATTGATCCAGCGTAATCGCCTGCATTGAATTCATATAAATCAAATTCTTCAGTTGCCGCTGCCTTCCATAAGCGCAATGTATTGACGGTATTATTTTTATAACCTGAAATGGGGACATCATAAGGGACGGCTAATACATCATGTGTATCGACCCAATGCGCTCTTAAGTGATTGTTTTTATCTCGATAAAATTCTGTTCGACCACCAAAATGAACCCGTTGTGTATATTCAGGACGACGTAATTCCCAAGGGTTGCCATGGCGTAGCCATTGATCTGGCTCTTCTTCTTGATAGCCATGATTGATTAATTGGCGAAACATACCGTATTCATAATGCAAACCATAGCCCATGACGGGGAGATTAAGGCTGGCACAACTGTCCATAAAACAAGCGGCTAAGCGTCCTAAACCGCCATTGCCTAGGCCTGCATCGGCTTCTACGGATTCGATTTCTTCTAAATCCATACAAAACCCTTCAAGGGTTTTACGCATATTGTCAGTTAAATCAAGATTGATCAGATGGTTGCCTAAAGCACGTCCCATAAGGAATTCTAAGGATAAATAATAGGCTTGCTTAACCCCTTTTTGTTCTTGTGCAGCTCGTGTTTTATGCCAATTTACCATCACACGGTCACGCAATGTTTTTGATACTGCTTCAAATAAATAATTCGGTGGGCAGCCTGTTTTACGCCCTATATGGTAGATTAAATAGCGTTTAAAGCTTTTCGCAAGTGCATCAGGTGTACTTGGTAATGTTTGTATTTCTTCTGGGATGCAATTTTTCATGCCTTGATTTCCATTTTTTTCTTAGAAAAAAGTATTTAATCATAAAATAATGATAAGTGACTACGGTGATTAAATACTTCTACTTTATTGATATAATTGCATATATTTTAACGCGCTTTTGCTCCAACTAAAATCTTGTTGCATTGCATTGCGTTGTAATTGATTCCAGCGTTTTTTATGTGAAAAAAGGTGCAAAGCACGTTGAATTGTGTTTACTAATGCTTTTGTTGTTGCACTGTCAAATACAAAGCCTGTGGCATTTTTTAATTCTGCATCAACAACGGTGTCGGCTAGACCGCCTGTGCGGTGTACGATTGGCAAGGTTGCATAGCGTAGACTATAAAGCTGATTTAAACCGCACGGTTCAAAGCGCGAGGGCATCATAAATAAATCACATCCTGCTTCAAGTAAATGCGCTTTTGCTTCGGAATATTCTATTGAGACCATAACGCGCTGTGGATGGTGGCGTTGTAATTCTAATAATTGTGCTTCAATAGATGGATGTCCTGTACCAATAAAGATGAAATTAGCATCACTAGTTTCTAATAATTGGGGAATTGCCTCAATAATCATATCCACGCCTTTTTGTTCCACTAAACGACTCACCATACCGAGTAGGGGGGCTGCCAAATGTTTTTTAGTCACTTCAATACCATTAGCTTCTAATAAGGCTTGTTTATTTTTTTGCTTGCCGGGATAAATTTGTTTGGCTGAATAATGATAAGGGAGTAGCGGGTCAGTGCGTGGATTCCATACTTCAGGGTCGATGCCATTGAGAATCCCTGTGAGCTTATATCGTCGATGTGATAAAACCCCTGCTAATCCATAGCCAAATTCGGGGGTACAAATCTCTTTTGCATAGCTAGGGCTAACGGTTGTGATTTGATCGGAGTAAATAATTCCTGCTTTGATCATTGACATATTGCCATAAAATTCAATCCCTTCTGATGACCACCATTGAGGGGGTAATTGTAGGCGTTGAAATTCTTGTTGTGAGAAATAGCCACCATAGGCAAGATTATGGATGGTAAAAACACGTTTAGGGCGATCTATTTCATGATCTAAAAAAGCAGAAACAAGACCTGTTTGCCAATCATTGCTATGTACAATTTCAGGTTTCCAATCAAGATTAAGATCATCCATCGCCAATCTAGCAACGGCTAATGAAAATAGGGCGAAGCGTTCAGCATTGTCGAACCAATCATAGCCTTCCGGATGTGTATAGGGATTACCTGCACGATCAAAAAGGGCAGGGCAATCAAGCAACCAAATAGGTAAGGAAAATTTTTCATGCTCTGTTTGCAAAATACGGACACTGTATTCTTTTGCCGCTAGTTCAAGCGTTAGCCAGCCGAGTATTGTAAAGCTTTTTAATTTTTTTAATACATCCTGATAAGCGGGTAGCACAATACGGATATCAATACCCTGTTGTTGCAGTGCATGAGGGAGACTGTAAGCCACATCTCCTAATCCCCCCGTTTTGATTAATGGCCAGACTTCACTACTGGCAAATAATACTTTCATTGTTCTCCCTTTATCTAAGCCAATCTATAATATTTTTAAAAATAATGCTCCCAAAGGGGGCAATATAATATTGATGGAATGTTCAAAACCAGACCATGCGATATTTTCTGTCATAATATTGTGCTTATTACCGCAATTGCTACCGGCATAATAATTAGAATCTGTATTGAGTATTTCCTGATAATTTTTTCCACTCGGAACACCTAAACGGTAATTTTCTCGCACTAGGGGGGTGAAATTTAAAATACAAACAATATGTTCTGATCTGTCCTTATTCCAACGAATAAAACTTAATACGGATTGACTTGAGTCGTGGCAATCGATCCATTCAAAGCCATCATGAGAAAAATCAAGTTGATGCAAAGCTGCTTCATTTTTATAGATTTTATTGAGATCAGTAATGACTTGTTTAATGCCTTGATGGGTATCTACTTCTAATAAATGCCAGTCTAAGGATCTACTTTCATTCCATTCTTGCCATTGTGCTATTTCACCGCCCATAAATAATAATTTTTTACCAGGGTGTGCATATTGCCATGCATACAATAAACGTAAATTAGCAAATTTTTGCCAATTATCTCCTGGCATTTTACTCAGTAGACTGTTTTTTCCATGTACCACTTCATCATGGGATAGTGGCAAAATAAAATTTTCAGAATAACTATAAATCTGGCTAAAAGTAAGTTGGTCATGATGATATTGTCGATGTATGGGGTCATTTTCAATATAGGATAAATTGTCATTCATCCATCCCATATTCCATTTCATTGAAAAGCCTAATCCGCCTAGCTCTACAGGGCGCGATACCATTGGCCATGCGGTTGATTCTTCAGCCATTGTTAATATCCCTGCATGTAAACCATGTACAATGGTATTCATTTCACGCAAGAAATTCATTGCATCAAGATTTTCTCGCCCTCCATAGGCATTTGGTAACCATTCGCCATCATTGCGTGAATAGTCCAGATAGAGCATTGAAGCGACCGCATCGACGCGCAGACCATCAATATGGAATTCATCTAACCAATATACGGCATTAGTAATTAAAAAATTACGCACTTCATTACGTGCATAATTAAAAATTAGCGTCCCCCAATCTTGATGCTCTCCTTGGCGTGGATCGGCATGTTCGTATAAGGCATCTCCATTAAAACGTGCCAGTGCAAAAGCATCTTTAGGGA
>JALVEA010000009.1 GCA_027008665.1 Thiotrichaceae bacterium
ACCGACTGAATCAGAATCGAAATGGGAAATTGACCGCTTCTGTGATGCTATGATTTCAATACGAAAAGAAATACAGCAAGTACAAATAGGAGAATGGCCACTAGAAAACAACCCACTACGCAATGCACCTCATACCATGCTAGACCTTGCGGAAAACTGGGACAGACCGTATTCCCAGCAAATCGCTATTTTCCCTCAAGGTGTTTCCACACAACATAAATACTGGCCAACAGTTAATCGGGTAGACAATGTTTACGGTGACCGTAATTTGATATGCTCCTGCCCGAGTATTGAAAATTATCAATAACAAAAAGGAGATAATATGGCAGGCAGTGGCAATACAGGTTTAACCCGTATCATTAAAGCGTTTGGCTTTTCCATGCAGGGTCTAAAAGCAGCTTATAAGTTAGAAGAAGCATTTCGTCAAGAAGTGTTGTTGCTTATTATTACCCTACCCCTTGCACTATGGCTAGGGCAAACGGGTATAGAAAAAGCACTCTTAATTGGCAGTATCTTATTATTATTAATTGTAGAAATACTCAACTCAGCCATTGAAGCCACTGTTGACCGCTTCGGAGGAGAACAACATGAACTATCAGGACGAGCAAAAGACATGGCATCGGCGGGTGTATTTTTAGCAATGGTTAATGCCGCAATGATTTGGTTATTAGTCCTATTTTTCTAAAATCTGATTAAAATACTAAATTAATTTAGGAAAATGAGAGCGATGTTGGCACAGTCTTTTTAGCTTGCTACTCGCACAAGCTAAAGCTTGAACTCCAATCTATTCTTTAAGGTCTGATAATTAAATCAATGCGGCGATTTTTTCTACGTCCCCTTTTGGTTTTATTACTGGCAATTGGTTCTTGATCCCCTACTCCTTCAATCTGAATCCGTCTTCGATCAATACCTAGCTTAATCAATGCTTTTTTCATACTCCCACCACGCAATAAAGAGAGAAGGGAATTATTTTTAGAGGAACCTTTATTATCGGAGTGTCCACGAATCAAGATATTAATCCCCTTATAAGTATTCAACAATGCGGCTGTTTCGGATATTTGTACATCAGATCGCTTACTTAATTTTTCTGAACCAGAGGCAAAATAGACTCGATCAAAAATAATAGGCTTTCCCGCTGTCTTATTTTCAATCGCTTGTTTAAATTTATAAGCAAACGTATTAGGAGAGATTTTTACATCCGTACCATCAGGAAGTTTATAAAGAAGTGCATTGGATTTTTCTGTCTGATGTAAAGAAGCTGTTTCCGACTCCGTTGCTTCTTGACTAATTTGGGAGTCAGACTTTTCTTCTATATCCCCCTTATTATTATCAGGAGGCGTATAAATTGTATCCTCACCTGTCCGTTGCTTAGAGGTATTTGAATCATTTGAGTTATTTTTAAGTGATGGAAGATTAAGTAGAGAAGACACATCAGAACTTTTATCTGAGCTTATCGTTTCAGAGCCTTTTTCAGTATCTTGCTGATTAGTCGTATTGACATTGGTAGTAGCATTATCAGGTTCTGAGTCACTCAAAGAGGTGGATGTGTGGGTAAAGTTGGGTAACCAACTATCTTTATTAAAACTAAGATGCCCCGATAAAAATAAATAAAGAAGCGCTAAAAATAGAATAGCTATTCCTGCGATAAAATATCTCTGTAAGGTTTTGCTGCCTTTATCCTTTGACATTCTCTGCTTCCTTTTGCAATTATCATTTAATGAATTTTAGATGACCTACAAATTTTAAGCAAAAAAGAAAACGTATACTTATCATAAATCAAGCACCGCTCATAAGAATACTTAATTGATATTTTAAAAAATAATCAACACCCTTACTAAATGATAAAATTCAAGCATTTTAATAAGGGTATATTTTTTACGGACTATTAACGATTACGCACAAACCGACGAATCTCAGCCACATGACGACGACTGACTTCTAGTTCATCCTCAATCTGATCAATAGTGACACGAACACGCCCAATCGGTGTTTTCGCTAGACCTGTAATACGGCTCTTAGCCACTAAGGCATTGCGATGAATACGAATAAATCGCTGTGAAAGATCAGACTCTAGTGATTTTAATGATTCTTCAATAATCACCTCGCCTTTTTTATGGCGAACCGTCACATATTTCTGATCTGCTTGAAAATAATAAACGTCTTCGATTGGAATTAATTCTAAATTCCCTCGCATACGCGCACAAATATGCTTACGTGCAGGCCCTGTGTCTTCATTGTCGTCCAGAATTTCTGTCCGCTGTACTCTATTTAATGATTTTGCTTGTTCAAGACTTTTTAATAATTGTTCTTGTCTTATTGGTTTCATGAGATATCCCGATGCTTTAGTTGAAAATGCTTCTAATGCATACTCACCATACGCTGTGGTAAATATGACGGCTGGTGGATTTGGCATACTGGAGAGGTGTTTTGCCACCTCTAGCCCGTCCATGACTGGCATGGATATATCCAGTAATATCAAATCAGGTTGATGACGTTCGACCATCATCAGTGCTTCAGCACCGTTTTCTGCTTCCGCACATATTTTATAATCTGAGTTTTCGTCTAATAAACTATGTATTCTATTTCTCGCTAATTCTTCATCATCAACGACAAGTACGTTCATTGGCATTTTTATTTACTCCTTCGGAATCGTAAAGGCAACGCGGTATTGATACGCAGATTTTGTTATTTTTAGATTTGCGCGCGCGCCATAGGCTAATTTCAATCTATTTTTCAAATTTTCTTGAGCAATATGATTCCCCTTCTGATGAGAGTTTGTACCATCAGGGGGAATAGGGTTTGTTACGACCACCTCCAGATACCTACCTGCATCATATAAACTAATACCTAATGTGCCACCCTCTTTACGTGGCTGTACACCATGATAAATGGCATTTTCAACCAAGGGTTGTAACAATAATGGCGGTATTAACATATCAAAAGGTAATGTATTGCGATCCATATCCCAAACTATATTCAAACGACGCTTCCCTAAACGCAAACCTTCCATGCGTAGGTAACGTAAGGTCACATCTAATTCTTCTTTTAAGGTAATGCGTGTTCTAGTGTCTAAAGTGGTTCGAAAAATATCCGCTAAATCCAATAATGCTTCTTCAGCATTTTTTGGGTCTTGATAAATCAATTGTGCAATTGTATTCAGACTATTAAATAAAAAATGAGGCCGCATACGAGATTGCAATGCATCATATTTTGCGCCAGAGTCCGCTTTAACACGCTCTGAATGCCTATCTTGAATATACAAATAACGTAGAATCAATAGCGTTACCACCACAGCAATAAAAACATTACGAGCAATAAAAGGTGTATCCCAATAATGTATGACCGCAATTTTTTCATAACTATCCGCCATAATGGTTAAAATAGAAGCAAAAATAGTAAATAATGCAACAATGACTGTTACAAGAAAGGTCAAATTAAGCACACTTTGCTTCTTTAATAGTGTTGAAATCATGCACATAAAAAGTGATGCTGATAACACTATCCATTGCACAAATAATGAAGTGAATCCTAATTTAACAAAAGCAGCACTATAGGTTTCAGAAGAACTTGCAAGTGCTAAAATAATTGCCAATACTTCCGCCGCAGCCATACCGCTAAGCAGAGTGCGAAAAGAGCATAAGTTCGGCAGATAACCCAACTTTTTAGTAGTGGCTAGTGACATAAGTTTATTTATCATCGATAATCCGTGAAATTTAGCGAGCAGATTACAAAGAGCCTCAGCATGAGGTTCTCTAAAATGCTACAAATCATTCACATCATTATTGTTATTATTAGGTAAAATAGATACAACACTAATCTGACAAAGCCCACCGTTTATACGGTTTATAAGCTTATTGGTCTTATCTATCTCTTTTATTACGACGCTTATCTATTTTCTAAATATAACACAACCATTATTGCTGGAAACTGAATACCCCAATGTCAAATACAAACAACGAAAACATGAAAGATCAATTAGATACAAAGCTTTGGGGAGGTCGTTTCTCTGAAAATACGGACGCTTTTGTTGAGGCCTTTACTGCCTCCATTCAATTTGATCAACGCCTTTATAAACATGATATTAAAGGCTCTAAAGCACATGCACAAATGCTTCAAAAAGTTGGTATTTTAACCGTAGAAGAAATGCAATCTATCCATCAAGGTCTTGATCAAATAATAATGGAGATTGAACAAGGGAAAATGGATTGGTCGATTGCCTTGGAAGATATTCATATGAATATCGAAGCCAAATTAACCGAACGCATTGGACTTGCAGGAAAAAAACTGCACACAGGACGCTCTCGCAATGACCAAATTGCAACGGATATTCGTCTTTGGCTACGCGAGCAAATTGATCTTATTAGCGATGAGATCAAACGCTTACAAACTGCCCTTATTGATCTTGCAGAGCGCGAAGCAGAGACTATCCTGCCCGGTTTTACCCATCTACAAGTCGCACAACCAATTACTTTTGGGCATCACATATTAGCATGGTATGAGATGCTAGTACGTGATTATGAACGCTTACAAGACTGTCGCAAGCGCGTCAATATCATGCCCTTAGGTGCAGCGGCTTTAGCAGGAACAACCTACCCTATTGATCGAAACTATAGCGCCGAATTGCTTGGCTTTGAACGTCCTGCTAATAATTCACTCGACGCAGTGAGTGATCGTGATTTTGCGATTGAATTTACTGCCGCTGCGACGCTAATTATGACCCATTTATCACGTTTTTCTGAAGAATTGGTATTATGGACTTCAGCACAGTTTGATTTTATCAATCTACCTGATCGCTTTTGCACAGGCTCCTCCATTATGCCGCAAAAGAAAAACCCCGATGTACCCGAACTAATTCGTGGTAAAACAGGACGAGTCAATGGTCACCTTATTGCTTTATTAACCTTAATGAAGTCACAACCACTAGCATACAACAAAGACAATCAAGAAGATAAAGAACCCCTATTTGATACTGTTGACACCTTACTCGCCTGCTTGCGAGCCTATGCGGATATGATGCCTTATGTGGAAGTAAAAGCTGATAATATGCGTAAAGCAGCACTACAAGGATTCTCCACTGCAACTGATTTAGCAGATTATTTAGTGGGTAAAAACATGCCTTTTAGAGATGCCCATGAAATCGTTGGTAAAGCAGTCGCTTATGGCATTGAAACCTCAAAGGACCTCAGTCAAATGAGTCTACAAGAATTACAACAATTCTCAAAGATAATCACAAAAGACGTTTTTGAAGTATTAACCCTAGAAGGATCAGTCGCCGCACGAAATCATTTAGGAGGCACTGCACCTAAACAAGTCAGAAAACAAATTTCAACAGCGCGCGGCAATCAAAGCAGTCAAAACTAAAAATTCCCCTTATTCCATTTCACTACCGTACACTTTTAACCACTAACCTAAGCCCATATCGTTACCCATAATCTTTGCTTTGGAGTCACCCCATCATGAATTTGAATAGATAATGCAAAATCTTTGACCCGTTGTAAACCAATCCAAAGTGTTTGAACATCAGGTTCAGCATCCTCTTTTCGATTTAAAAAGCCCCGAAGGTAGAGATTGTTCGTATCATGGCATAGTTCAAAACAGCCAATTTGGCGACGTCAACAGAAGTATTTCTGCCAATAATGCCCAATAAATCAGCTTTTTACTGTTGTAGAGCAACACGAATGGGGTGAATATCGTAACTGGCTGTGAGTGTGGTCATTTGGCTGTTTTACTGTTATTGCTATTTCATTAAGGATACCAAATGACTGCTCTTTAATGTGGGTTTGTTACCTTGTTATGAACCATGTCTGTTTTTTCATCCATTTTGCTGGATTTAAATTTTGGCTTTTTAGTTTCTTTTTTAAGATCCTGAATTTTATCTTCTAAATCGTTAATACGTTACTCTTACCATTGAAGCAATTCAAGCAGCGTATCAATGAGCCAGGTACGCTCATCTTCTGGGATGGGTAGAAAATTAGGTTTATTTGAACTCATGGATAGTAGTATAGAATAAAGATACCATATTGCCTATGGATTATGA
>JALVEA010000010.1 GCA_027008665.1 Thiotrichaceae bacterium
AGCCAGTAGCACAATACCGCTGGTATCTTTATCCAAACGATGCGCTAATTCCACAAAGGGAAGCGTTGGGCGTAATTGGCGAAAAGCTTCAATTAAGCCATAAGGGCTACCTGTTCCACCATGCACGGCTAAACCTGCGGGTTTATTAATTAAAATCAAATCCTGATCTTCTAATAAAACAGCCTGTTCCAATTGCTGTAGTAATGCTTTTGGTGCTTGTTTAGATTGTTTTTTCTCAGGTAACACCATAGGAGGAATGCGTACCAACTCACCTAGCTGTAGTTTTCTGCTTGGTTTAGCGCGTTTTTTATTAACTCTCACCTCTCCTTTACGCAAAATTCTATAAATATAAGAACGAGGCACTTCTTTAAGTTCACGTATTAAAAAATTATCAATACGTTGTCCTTGATGGGCTTCGGTTACACTAACAAAGCGTACACTTTGTTTTATTGCAGAGGAGGAGGATTGCTCTGCTCGATGGGATTTATCAGTCATGCGCTGATATTAGCATCTGCCCATGATGAAAATCTACGGGCAGATAAGTTAAATAAACGTAATCACTAATATTCCAATATCATGGCTTTAATGAGTTTTTTTAATATCCTATTTGCTTTGCAATATAGTAATTTGCATCCTTTTTTCGCACAAAATCAGTTATGCAATAATCACTCTCTAATAGAAACTTAAATATTTCAGCGCGTGAATCCTTTATTTGATAAGCATTTTTTGCATCTACTCTCATAAGAGTATTTATATCGAATGGCACTTCAATCTCAATCGCTTGAGTACCTTTCTGATCAATAACAGATGGCTTAAATGACTTTGATAATGAGAAAGAGACTGTTATCTCTGAGTCATGAGGAATTTTAGGTGTTGCATCAAGATGTAACTCTGCTAAAAAACGATCTGACTGACTGCCTTGCTCATACGTTCCTGAAAGCTCACCATAGTAGTTTGGATAAAATTGAGTGACAACAGCACCTAGTTTGCACAGGTATAAATGAGCATTTGCAGGTTGAAAAGGATCGTAAGTCCATGTAATAGCACTATAGCCATTTTTTTTTGCAAATTGTTTCACTTTAAGCACAATCTGCTCTCCGATTCTCTGCCCCTGATATTCAGGCAAAACACCTAGCATATCCATATACAAATAAGGCTTTGCTTCACGATGCGTATAGACATGCGTAAAAAGAGCATAAGCAATAGGCTTATCCTCCTCGAATGCGACAATCAATAATCCACTGGTCTTTGGTGTTGTGAATATTTTCCATGCAGGAAGAGCATCTTTATCAGACACTCCCCAAATTCTCTTTTGTAATTCAAAAAGTTGGTGACTTAACGCCATTGAAGGCGCTTTAATTATTTTTACTGTATATTCCATTTCTACACAACGTCCTTTTTTAATACTATTTTATTCTATGTAATTTATTAAAAATCTAAATAGCTTAACTCCTATGTTTTTATGATCTATAAGAAGGGATATTATACGAATGAGCATAATATCAGCTAATGTACTAGAGTAATCGTGAAGGAAAATATTAGCCAGATAGGGATTCCTACCTTTTGATAAATTTAAGTCTTGGAATGAGGATCTAAGCTGGACGGGTTTTGTAAATCCGTCCACAGGTTTAGCTTAAACGCAATAAAAGCCTCAGAGTTTCCCGCAAAACTTCTTTAAAATGTTGCAACGGGGTAATATACCGCGCATGTTACAAACCATCGAGCTAAAGCGGTAATAATATATCCCATCGGGTATAGTAATCACCATTTCCAATCAGAAATTCCCATCAGGCTTCCATAATGAATCAGGCTGTCTTTTGATATTTTGGGCAAGCCTTCTACCGTTTTTCCCGCTAGCTTTACGCGTAAACGATGAATTGCAGCTTCTACACTTTTAATCCCAAGGTCTAATTCATCGGCGATAGAATTGGCTGATTGACCTGTTAGTAAGAGCTGTCTAAAAACATCCATTTCGACCTTGCCAAATTTTTTAATCAATGGCTTGGTAAAGATATTATTTTTGTAATCACCACACACCACATGGCGATGAAAGGCACGTGCAAGAAAGGCTAAATCATCCATTATTTCTGTTTGAAGTTGGATGTATAAACGATCTTTTTCATTGCAAACAAAGCTAACAGCAGCAATACCTGTTGTATCTGACTGCGTAGGAAAGGTGATTCCATTAGTCATATAATAATCAGCTCTTGCAGTTGCCATAACCTCTATTTCATCATTAAATAAAGCCCCTCGACTGATTTCGCTCCACCAGTCAATGGGGGTTAGCCTTCCATTTTTTTTCTCTTTTATCCGTTTGATATTGTAATCATTTAGATCAAATCTCGCATCAAGGTAATGTCTTAGATAGGAATAATTATTGCCATCTGATGCTACAAAAATAGGTTTATAGTCTTGGCTGAAATCCAACGCTAAACTAGGGATAAAAGAATAAAGCACATTGTCAATACCAAGACTCTTTGACTGTACTTCAAGCAATGAAAATAGCCCATCAAACGAAGTCGCTACGTCTAAATCGTAGAGAAAATTCTTTCGCTGTGCTATGGATAGTCGCATTTTAATACCTAACTATGAGTACATAGCAGTAATAATACTAATTTTCAGCCACAACCAACAAGTATTTTAATTGATTTTATAAATATAATGAATGGCTTATCTATTATTTATCATAGGGAAAATTAGCATTATTTTTTAAGATGCAAAAAGTTTAAACCACCGTCATAAAATACCTGATGTACTTGAGTCACTTTAAAACCAATCTTTCGAACCTGCTCTACTAGCTTATCCATATCAACAAATAATGCTTTTTCATTCCCGACTAATGCCATATTTTGTTCCTTAAAGGTTTTAAAATATGGATGAGCCACCAGTTCTCTTTTTGCTTTTTCCAATAGACTCACCATATCAAGTTGTTTATTCGGTGTGACCAGTACAAAGCTAGCATTAGGATTTAAAGCATTGTAAATCGTCTCTAATACTGCATTAGAATTGTCCCATGTGTAATAACTATTGATTGATAACCCAAAATCATAGCCAGGACTTTCGATGCTATTTGTGATTCCAGAAATAATTTCAATGTCATAGGCTTCTGTATCAATACATTCGATTTTAGCATGGATAATTTCACTCTTTTTTTGTGGAAATTGTTGCAGATGCCAGCGGGCTTGTTTGACCATTTCTAGTGAGTAATCAATACCTGTGTAACTGGTCACATTTGGGTTATCTAGTATAAAGGGGGCAATCTTTCCGGCTCCACAACCAAAATCACAAACATTTCCTGTTGCCAGCGTTGCAACGGCTGTATTAAGTTCTAACATTTGCGAAGGCATAACGGATATAAAAGGTTGTGCGTATTGATCCCATATTTCTTTTTTGTAAGCGGTATTCATTTATAAATCTCCTGTTGCTTTATTTTTAATTTTTGCCCATTTAAAAAAACGTTCCTTGGTATTTTTCACCTCCCAAGCAAGAGCAGCTAATTTATTCTCGCCACCATAATAGAGTTTCATATCATCCGTGAGTAAAATCGCCCCAATCAATCTGCAATGAAAAGCAACGTGATTAGGCTTCATTGCCATCATAATGACATCCACATTTTCAGCTATAGCCACTTGATAAACCGCTTTATAATACGCTTTTAACAAGGATGGATTACCTTCCTCGATAATAAAACGCCCATACTCCATTAGCTTCATACCACACGCACGGTATTCATTAACCTCTGGTGGAAAATGGCTATCTTCGGGAAGCCCTAAGGGACTGTCGATAACTAAACGAGCTGAACTAACGGTCTTATTTTGAGCGTTTTTCGTATAAAGTATGCGCGACTGAAAATCAAAAGGATCACAATGAAAACCCTTGATACTAGGAAAAAGCTCTTTATAGGTCTGTTTCCATAATTCACGCACATCGTATAAATCAGAAGAGGTTTGCACTAATTTAATCGGTACTACTAATTGCTTTGCTAACTGATTCGCAATAGCTGATTTATAAAACCCTCCTTTATTTGTTTCCGATTGATCTATTGTTTGTTTTGATGACACTTGTACAGGTGTCTCAATAATTTGTTCCATAAGGAATCTCCTGTTAATTAAAAGGGATTCCAAACGCGTTTGGCTTCTATATATATCAATGCTGATAACGACTAATTTTTTTAAAAAAATTTCTATTTTTTTAGATTCAGAGAAAATATAGACGATCAAAGTGTAAACAAAGAAATAAACGATACCGATAACGGCATCCATTTTTTCCTCATTTTTCTTTTATCCCAAAATACTTTCACAGTCTATGGTGTGATGGGGACGAGGTGCGCCGTGCTATTGAGGCTTATCCTAATCATGCCAATAATTTGGGTAATTTCTTCTTAAGATACTCCAAATTAGAAGCAAAAAATCTATGCCATATGAATATATTCATCACCTAAAACTCCCTAACCTTATGACCTCCTACTTATAAGATGATTAGGCTATCTCCAAAAAGCTCTCGCGTTTTATTTTTATTATTGAAATAATATTGTGATAATTTTTTACCCTAGACTATGATTGGATTTTTTTATGACTACTTTAATAGGTCGTTATCCCCACACACGTTTACGTCGTATGCGTCGAGATGCTTTTTCACGACGTTTAATGCGCGAAAATACTTTGGCAGTAAATGATTTAATTTATCCTGTATTTGTTATTGAGGGTGAAAATCAACGTAAAACGATTACCTCAATGCCTGGTGTGGAGCGTTTAAGTATTGATTTATTAGTCAAAGAGGCGCGAATCATAGCGCAATTAGGTGTACCGGCAATGGCGATTTTTCCTGTGGTAGGCGTTGATAATAAGTCAGATTTAGCCGAAGAAGCTTATAACCCTGAAGGTTTAGCACAACGTGCGGTACGGGCAGTCAAAGCGGCGGTGCCTGAGCTGGGCATTATTACTGATGTAGCGCTTGATCCCTTTACATCGCATGGTCAAGACGGCTTAATGAATGATGAAGGGTATATTGTTAATGATGAAACGGTTAAGGTGTTGGTTAAGCAAGCCGTCTCTCATGCACTCGCAGGAGCAGATATTGTCGCACCATCGGATATGATGGACGGTCGTATTGGCGCTATTCGTGTTGCACTAGAGGATGCAGGTTTTAGCAATACCCGTATTTTAGCTTATTCGGCTAAATATGCTTCTAGTTTTTATGGCCCTTTTCGTGATGCGGTCGGTTCTGCAGGTAATTTAGCAGGTGGTAATAAGTATAGTTATCAAATGGATCCTGCTAATTCAAATGAGGCATTGCATGAAGTAGCGTTAGATTTACAAGAAGGGGCGGATATGGTGATGGTTAAACCCGGTATGCCGTATTTAGATATTGTGCGTCGTATTAAAGATGAATTTAAAGCGCCGACTTATGTTTATCAGGTCAGCGGTGAGTATGCGATGTTAAAAGCAGCAGGGCAAAATAGCTGGATTGATGAGAAAGCCTGTGTACTTGAAGCACTAACGAGTATGAAACGTGCAGGAGCGGATGGTATTTTGACTTATTTTGCTAAGGATGTAGCACAGTGGTTAGAAAAGGATAAAATTTAAATGAATAAAGTGATCATTGATCAATATGCTGTTATTGGCAATCCAATAAAGCACAGTAAATCTCCTATTATTCACGCTATGTTCGCACAACAAACTAATGATGCCATGAGTTATAATGCTATCTTATCCCCACTGGATGGATTTGTTAATAGGGTAAAAGAATTTCAGCAACAAGGCGGCAAAGGGCTAAATATAACCGTTCCTTTTAAAGAGCAGGCATGGGAATTAGCGGATGAATTGAGCAATTATGCGCGTTTTTCGGGCGCAGTGAACACTCTTATGTTTAATCCAGATGGCAGTATTTATGGGGCTAATACAGACGGTATTGGTTTAGTGCGTGATTTAAGCCAGCATTATCAAATTGATTTGGCGCATAAACGTGTTTTGCTACTCGGTGCAGGTGGTTCAGCTAAAGGGGTGGTGCAACCCTTATTAGAAGCAG
>JALVEA010000011.1 GCA_027008665.1 Thiotrichaceae bacterium
AACAAGCAGAAGATAAATTAGGCACAATACAAAAAGGACAATTTGGCGCTGATATGCAAGTGTCTTTGATCAATAATGGTCCTGTTACCTTTTGGTTGCAGTGTTAACTTTAACTCTTCTGAAAGGAGCAATGCGCATCTTAGCCGACCTACCGCGCTCGATTCCGAAGAAATTTAATATATGAACATCTATAGCGATTGCTTTATCAGTTAAGAGTTTGTGATGCTGATAAGAAATTCTTGATGGCGTTGTTGTTGTTTGGTTAGCTTCATGCGTTGGCATATAAAGATACTAGCGAGGTCTTTAACAGCGGTGTCAAAATCATCATTAATGAGAATATAATCAAATTCTTGATAATGGGACATATCTTCATGGGCTTGTTGTAAGCGGTTTTCTATAACGCTTTGTGAGTCTTGTCCTCTGCCGTAGAGGCGTTGTTCTAAGGCTTGAACAGAGGGGGGGAGGATAAAGATACTGATTGCATCAGGGCGTAATTGACGCACTTGTTGTGCGCCTTGCCAGTCGATTTCTAAAATAATATCGTGATTACTTTTTAATTGCTGATCAATGCTTTGATGGGATGTGCCGTAGTAATTTCCAAAGACTTGTGCGTATTCAAGAAAAGACTTTTGTTCTATTTTGTTTTCAAATTCATCCTTTTTAATAAAATGGTAGTGTTTTCCATCTTCTTCTCCATCACGCATTGGGCGAGTGGTATGGGATATTGCGACTTTTATGGCGGGGTCTTGTTTGATTAACTGGCTAATTAAGCTGGTTTTCCCTGCCCCTGAGGGGGCGGAGATAATATATAAACTTCCAAGTGGCATTTTGTTTCCTATTATTTTTTACAACGAATTTTTACAAGTTCTGGAGCTTCCCCTGCTTCAAATCCCTTAATCGCTTGCACACGAGATTGGCACAGTGATTTAAAGGCCTCTCCTAGTATAATGTTATTGGCATGGTGATAGAAAATAGAAGCAGAGGCACTGGGGTCTGTGTGTACGATACTGAGTGTGTTTCCTTGAATAAAAAGGGGCGATTGTAGTGGTAATACAAAGCTCAGTTTGAGTAAATTTTTATTGCCCTGCTTAATAGAGACTAGCTGATAATTTTTAGGGCGAGTTGTTGCAATGCGTTTACCGTTAAATTCTAGTTGGGTAAAATAATTGAGTTCAACTAAATCAGTCATAATACCATTGGCTAAGTTATTGATGCTTTGTCCTGATTTTAGCATCATATCACTGACTTGCTGATCATAAACCCATGACATGCCAACGGCGGTTAATTGTTTTTTATCATTGGCATAGAGGGTAGCAGTGGCGTTTATTTTATAGTGAAAGTGGGCATAACTTAAAGAAACGAGTAAAAGAGTACAGACAGCAAATAATCCTATTATTTTTTTCATAGTGAAACATTAACCATTAAAAGTGTTAAAACAAACAAGGCGCTCGTGGCAATCCATGAGGCAAGTACACGTAAAATAATGCCTTGAAACAGATTGCGTAATAGGGCGCTGATTATGGTAAGTATCATAACGGTAGCATAAATCCCTATTGAAGCACCGAGTAACCAATTATAGAAAGTATCAGCACCAAGACCGGGGATAATCACTGGGCTAGAATCTAAACCAAGCATTAAACCACAGCCTATACTCAACAAAGGTAGCATCCATTGAACCCATGATAGGCGATGATCTAGGCGTAAGACGGTAAATAAGCTGATAAATAGAGCCAGTATTAGAAGAATAAGTTCATTATTCCATTGAATAGAAAAGCTATGGTTGATAATAAAACCTGCAATTACAGCAACACAAAATAAAAGCAGATTACGCATTAAGTGAGCGCTGGCTTGTTGCCCTAATAAAACGCCAAGAGCAACTAAGAGAATAAGATGGGAGGGTGTTTCTAAAGGATGTAAAAATCCTTCTAAGAACCATGTAAAGGAAAATTCGAGCATAATGATGTTTTGTTTTTTGATTATTTATAACATTGGTGGCAAGAAAACCCCTTTGTCTTTAGCTGAGGGGTGGTTGACAAATAAAATATCAATATCGAGAGATCAAAGTGCAATAATTGTATTACCTTTTAAATATTCTTTTAAGTCCTGTAGATTATCTTGCTGTGTTTCTAAATCATTGATAGAACGTTGGTTTAAAACCACGCCAAGCAATGTTAATCCACGTTGTTTGATCGCTTCAACGTTTAATAATACCTGATTGATACAACCTAATTTATCCTCAGCGACTAAGATAACAGATAGGTCGAGTAACTCACAAAGATCAGCATTTAACCCATCTTCACATAAAGGCGAGTAAAATCCGCCAGCACCTTCGATATAAAGCAGTTGTTTCGGATGTAGTGTAGCAAAGCATTGTTGTTTTAGTTGCATTAAGGATAGTTCATGCTGTTCTAAGCGAGCGGCGCGGGTCGGTGAAACAGGGGCTTTAAAGCGATTAGGACAAATAATATCAAGTTGCTCTTGTTTATTAGCGGCAGTTGCTAACTTCCATGCATCACTTTGGCGTATATTATCAGACCAACCCGATTCCACAGGTTTACGCGGTGCAATATCAAAGCCTTGTTGTTGTAAATACTGTATTAATTGACATCCAAACCATGTTTTACCCACATTGGTATCCGTCCCTGTGACAAATATTCCTTTTTTTAGCTTGGCAGATTGTAATAGGATTTGGAACTGTTGCTGTAATATTTTATTCAATCCGCTTCCCCGAACGTCCATTTTTACCAAAAATAAGTGATACTGCTTTGCCAACCACATCTTTTTGGGGGAGGAAACCAAAAAAACGACTATCATTGCTATTATCTCGATTATCTCCTAGTAGAAATAAATGACCTTTCGGGACTTGTTTTTCTTTCATAAAGCGTGAGAAAGGTTGTTTAAGTCCGGTGGTATTAATGTAAAGCTGGGGCAGGGGTTTATCATTAATATAAACAATAAAATTTTCAATACGAACACGCTCTCCCGCTTTGGCAATAAGTCGCTTGATATAATGTATTTTTTTATTTTTTGGATAAAGGAATACTAATACATCATTGGTTTGCATTGTTTTATCGCTATAGCCTCTAGCAGAGACATAAATATAGTCACCTGGGACTAAAGTCGGTTCCATAGAACGACTCGGAATGCGGTAAATATCAAAACCAAAAACTCGTGCGCGAATAGTATTAGAAGCAGTCTTAAAAGGGTTGATTACATAAGCCGTTACCCCCAACAAGATAAGAATCATCACTATTAGCATAAATAGCAATAGATATTTATTTTTATTCAAAAAAATTTTCCTTTAGTCCGTTATGCAACCTTTAATCTCAATAGTGTACTACATATAGAGAGAGAGTTGCGACTGCACAGTCTCTAAAGCTAAGTCCTATTTATTGGGTATTTATTTTTTCGCAGCTCCAAAAAACTAGACAAAAGGAGAGAAATATGAAACGGTTATTAATACTAATAATGACATTTGGAGCGATGCTGTTTAACCTAGAGGCATGGGCCAAATATGAACAAATGGAAGTTGTTAATGTTTCGGTTGGAGATCGTTTAAATATGCGCGAAGGTCCTAATGTATCTTATCCGATCACCTCTAGCTTACCCTATGATGCAAAAAAGATTCGAGTGTTACGTTGGGCAGAAGAATATACAGGCAGTAGTTTGTGGGTGAAAATCAAATGGCATGGACAACGCGGTTGGGTTAATTCTCGTTATCTCAAAGCGTACAAAAAAACCAATACCCAGCAAAAAATTTTCAATTGTTTTGGAACAGAACCTTTCTGGGATATTAATATTTACACTAATAAAGTCAAAGTCAATACACTCAATGGGATAAAGTTTACCGCTCCACTTCTATTTCACGGTCGAGTCATGAATAGTCCAGCAGGGACAACAATGACTAACGCCAGTATTGGCAATAAATCTGTTGTTGTTATGACCGAAAAAAAACAATGCGACGACGGTATGTCAGATAATATTTATCCCTATCAAGCATTGGTATTGATTAATGGTGATAAGGCTTATTCAGGATGCTGTAATTAGATCTAGTCCTAGCATCAGTATTCACTTATAGTCGCTCATTTATCTCTATACTATTAAGGAAATTATAGATGCATAATGCTATTAAGGCAGCTATTTAAGAATCATCCCTAATTATCCTGATTAGGGATGCATTCAAAATCTCGCTACTTTAATTGTTGCCACCTTAGCGGTAAATTTACTCATGTTTTTTGTTCCTTTCTTGCAATTCATCATTTGATGAAATACAGTTTTCTAAACTCTTTAGTCTGCCATTAGCAAGACTGTAAACCCAGCCGTGAATATGTAGTTCTTTATCCGCTCGCCATGCATCTTGGACAATGGTTGTATTGCAAATATTACGCACTTGTTCAATAACGTTTAATTCACATAGACGGTCTAATTTTTTTTCATGATCCAGCTTGGTTAATTTCGCCTCATGAAAACGACGCACATCTTTAATATGGCGTAGCCAGTTATCAATTAGGCCATGTTCATGATTTTCCATAGCCGCTTTTATGCCACCACAGCCATAGTGACCACAGACAATAATATGCTTTATTTCTAGCACTTCGACCGCGTATTGAATGACTGAAAGCGAGTTGAGGTCAGTATGTACCACCATATTAGCAATATTGCGATGTACAAAAATTTCACCTGCGGGTAGATCTACAATTTTATTTTCTGGTACACGGCTATCAGAGCAACCAATCCATAGATATTTGGGTGTCTGTTTTTTTGATAATTCAGCAAAAAAATCAGGATCTTCTTGTTTAATTTTTTTTGCCCATTCTTTGTTCTTTGCGAATAATTTTTTTAGTTTTTCCATAAAATTTCTGCTCGTTATTTGTTTTACTAAATTTAGTATAGCGGATACTTTTGAAACATAAGGAGACTGTAGAATAATCTTGACAGTCCCCTGAAACTGCAACAAAAAATAGCAGTATCAAGTATTAGCAATAATAGTAGTTTATAAAATGCTGTTTTTCCCTGCATTATAAGCTCTAGTTAACGCTTCTTTAATCCCTTTATTATCTTTTGCAGAGAGATTATCAATACCTAATACTTCACTGGCTATTTTTTCTAGCTCAATCAGTATATTACTTTGATTTAAATACTCTCGATAAGCTTCTAAATTACATTTTCCATCGATAATAAAATCAACTACATTTCCCTTTGCACTATGAAATATTAGCTCAGAGGCTTCCATCATCTCATAAGCATAGGAATAAGTATCAATTTTATTTTGCTGGGCAATTTTAGAATAAAGAGCAGCAAGGCTTCCGTTGTGTTTAACAAAATCATCTAATTCAAGCGTAATGGAGGGGGTAAAATTTTCACCTTTAAAAGAGAAATTAACTTGGACTATTACAGTGTTTTTCATAAGTAGATAGAGGTTCTGGCTACGAGGCTCCAGCCTTGTAGCTTACATTGACGGCTCTAGCCGTATTTCTAGACGGCTAGAGCCAGAGGCTCGTAACCCGATACAAAGAGAGTTATAACAATTTATTCAGGATAAATTTTCATACCCGCTTGCATAGCTCCCTCAATAGTACCATCGAGCAATTCATAACCTGGAAACATGAATTCCTCAGGGTCATAGGCATTGTTACTGTATTTATAAACAGCAAAATCCCACTCTTTAGTAGCTTCATCGTATTTAAGTCGTCCTATTTGGGTAGAACCACGATTAAGGTAAGCAAATTGCGCTCGGAAGCGGATAGTGTACTGTGTTTTATTTATTTTATTGTATTTTGTAACACTATCTTGTGCTTCTTTTTTAATTAATTTTTTATTCATAATATTATTTTGTCAATGATAAAAAGAGTTGTGGCAACCGTTCTGGCAACCGTTCTATATTATCAATCACGGTGTAGTTATTAGCAAAGATATCACTCACATATTCATCGGCTTTAGGGTCAAGGCTAATGCAGTGGGTGTAGATGCCTTTTTGATCGAGTTCAGACACCGCTTTATAGGTATCTTTGATTA
>JALVEA010000012.1 GCA_027008665.1 Thiotrichaceae bacterium
ATCAGGGCAATGAAGATTTAGCCATTGAGGCGTATCAAACATCGCTTCATTTGGCACAAGATATATTGTTTAACAATCCTGACGATGATCACTGGCAGTTTGGTGTAGCCTCTAGCTCTAGTTACCTTGGTGATCTGTATCATCAGCAAGGGAATCTTTCTGATGCGCTAGATGCTTATAATATTACTTATAAGATCATGACAAAATTGGTAGAAAAATATCCCAATGATGCGAAGCTACAACGAGATTTATCTGTTATCTTTGAAGACAAAGCAGATATATATCAAGAGCAAGGAGAGACAAGAAAAGCACTGAATTTATATCAAAAAGCCCATCTTTTGATTAAGAAATTGGCTCAAGATATGCCAGAAGATATGCAATGGCTCAATAACCAAGTGGCTCTCTTAAATAAAATAGGCGACATGCATATTGCATTAGAAGAAATAAAAAAAGCCCTAACAGTATATCAACAGGCATTAGAAATAAGTCAGCAACTCACTAAAAATGATCCAGAAAATATGCCGTGGTTAAGTCATTTAAGTATAAGTTTAAATAAAGTTGCCAGTGTTTATTTACAACAACATCAATTCAATCAAGCATTAGACCAATACCAAACCTCATTAGCTATTCGCAAAAATATGGTTAAAAAACAACCTAATATGATACATTGGAAAAATGATTTAACCTCCAGTTATATCTTTATTGGTAATCTTCATAAACAACAAAATCATATTACTCTAGCCCTTGAGGCTTATCAAAATGCATTGAAAAATCAGAAAAAACTTGCCATAGATAACCCTAAAAACATGAGTATACTCTATGGTATATCAAGCATTTACAGCTATCTTGGTGATATCTATCAACAAAAAAAACAATTCCCTCAAGCATTAGAATTCTATAAAAAAGCAGTATTAACTGATAAAAAACTTGTGAAAAATAGCCCCCAAAATACTCACTTACGACGTAATTTGGCAGTTAGTTTAAGTAAGCTAGGAGATATTGCTATTGCTGATCAATCTTTTATTAAAGCAACAGAGTGGTATTTGAAAGCAAGTCATATTATTGATAGATTAGCGATAGAACATCCTGAGACTACTCAATATATATTAGATAAAGCTGAATATTGGTATAAATTATCGCGTTTAACCCCTAAAAAGAAGGTGGATTATGTGAATCAGGCAAACAATCAGCTACAAAAACTTAAACAAGCAGGAAAATTATTAGCAGATGATGAAATTTATTTTCAAGAAATGAAAAAAACATTGGGGATTTATAAATAGCCATGTGGGTTGAGGTACGAAACACGGGATTGATATTATATCTAACCTTCCTGTGTTTCGTACCTCAATACAGGCTACAAAAAACACAAAAACTTACCTCCTAAACCGCTTAAAAATCTTTTTAAAACTAAACGTAAACGGGCAGCTAATCTCCTTAAAATCAAAGCTTTCTGTATCGCATTCTGCTACCTTTTTAAATTTGTCACCATTGTGTTGATAAACCTTGGCAATAAGCTCATCGGGATACACAAGAATATAGTATTTAACGCCCTGTTCTTCATAGCGGTCAAATTTAAGCCCTTCATCACGTCGTGCGGTTGAGGGGCTGAGTATTTCAAAGATAATTTCAGGTGTTTTGCTAATAAATTTGGGGTTGTCATCGAAACAAACCAGCGCAACATCGGGTTTCAGCAGTGTTATGGCTAAATTATCTGCTTATTTCCAAATAAATTTGTGAACCAACGGATATAAACACTATAAAAGGCTTTTTCTAATCCTTATCTTTCAATTTATCTAGCTCATTAAAAGCTAATGTAAAACCTGCGGCGTGTTGGTGTCCTCCTCCTCCAAATTTCACTGCAATTTTGGATACATCTATACCGTTTTCTTCTGAGCGTAAGCTAAAAGATCGTCCCGTTGCGTCGTCTTGATAACAGGCTGCAAATGGTTCGTTTTTACCCATAATATGCCCTGCATCTGAGCTATAAAAATAAGGAGCATTGAGGACGGGGACATCGTATCCTGCAATCACCGTTCGATAAGCAAATAATCCAATCAGTCTATTGACATCTTTTTTATGCTTACGCAAAAGAGTTATACCCTCTTGATGCAGTTGTTTTAAGTCGGAGTGTATAAAGGTTTCCCACTGTTTAAAATCATGCGAATATGAAAATAAACTGGCAATGATTTCTCGTGTTCCTTCTAATTTAAATTGCCATAAATCATTATCTTGGATATGTAGAAGCAATTGGGGAATCGCTTTTTCAGGATGAAAATATTCCCATGTAATGATTGCACCGCTACGATTCATATCAAAAACAGTGGTTACATTATCGGGTAAATCAACTAGATCTTTCTCTGCACTTAAATGATGATCAAGTATTAAGACACTTTTAGCCTGTTTTGCTAATTCAATTAAAACAGGTCTTTTATAAGAAAAATCCACAATAATAACATCACGTCCTTTAACATCAGGCGGTGCTTTTTGATGAACACCTGCATAAAACTCTACCGTGTCACCTAATGCCATCTTAACCGCCATTGCAGATCCAAAGCCATCAAGACAACCGCCGTGATAAATACATAATGTTTTCATTTATTACTCCCTTATCTTTATAACGATAACACCCCTTAAAATACAAGCTCTTACGGTGTTTTTACTGTTTATCTTTGCCTATCTTAGTGCATATTTATAGAAACACGATTTAATTTATTTTTTTAATTAGGAGCAAAAATATTATTAGAAACGGGTGTTAGAAACGTCAAAATAATAAATCTCCCCATATCACACAGATTTTTTTCTTCTGATTGGATTATCTCAAGAGACGCATAGTACTACGGACGGCAGGAGCCGTCGAACAGCATTATGCGACTAGAGCCACGTAACGAGAGAAAGCCTTGCAGGAAACTGCGAGGCTTTATTGCGTTTAAGCCAAACGTGCGGACGGGTTTACAAAACCCGTCCAGCTAAGTTAATTTACTGTTCTTCTTCAATCGCTTTTGTATCCATTGCTTTAATCCATTTATCAACAATTTTTACGCCAATAAAGCGGATAAAATACCAATCAATACCTTTCACGGTTTTTTGTTTTAAGATGGTAAATTTATCGTTTTCAATAAGATAGAGTTTGGTAATGGCTTCTTCTTTGGGCGAGCTGTATAAACTCGCTTTTTTCACTATCACTTTACCTACTTTCTTTTCTGACTCTTTAAGTTTGGCTTTCTCTTTATCCGCTTCTTTTTCCACTGTGGGCTTGGTCTTGATGATATTAATCCATTGACCTTTTTCTCGTGCTTGCATATTGCCATTGTACATCGCTGAAGCGCTAATCGCGGGAAGATAATAACGCCCTGCATAAGAGGCATTGATCAAAATACGGAAGGTTTTACTCTCTTTTGCTTTCAGACCAAAATAGGTGTAAATACGATCATCCCGCACATCTTGATAATCAAATTGATTCACGATCCTATCTTGATTACCTTTATCACTTTTCAAAGCATAATTGGCATTATTGATTTCCCAACCTGCTGCTACTGGAAGCGTTAATGCAATATTGTCAACTTTTGCATTGGATGTATTGCTAATATCCACGCTAATGGCAATATCAGTGCCTTGGACAATATCGGGGTTATCGCTCAAATCAAGTTCACTTGAATCAGCGATATTGACATAGCTGATCTTTAATTTTAAACCTTTGCTTAATGACTGTTCTTGACCCGCGCTGGGGAGTCCACGCGAGATAATACTCGCAAATAATTTGCTACCACTTTTATTGTGCAGTTCAAGTTTTGCTCCCTTTTTCTCCAGATTATTTAGCGTTTTCTGAATAAACGGGGTTTTACTATTAATCTTCTTTGCTGGCTCACCATTTAAAGCATAGCTGGCGCTAAAGTGGCTGGTATCTCCTGCTAGATAACGTGATACCCCCATTAATGCCCATGCAATGCCTTGGGTGCTTTTAAAACCATCGCGGTTTAGCTCTGTCGCAATTTTTTCAACAAAGTGATTCGCTTCTTGTTTTTTATTCAATGCAACAAGATTCGAAAGTTGTAAGCCAAGATCACCTAGTTTTGAGCTAAAGGTTTCAGGGGTATTGCTACTTTTTTGATTACTATCGGCAACGAGTCCTTGGGTTAAACTATTCGCCGCTTCTGCTTGACCTGCGACTTGATAGGCAGAGGCTAACATCCAACGTGCTTTTTGACTCATTTTTCCTGATTCACGCAAACGGTTCATTGCGCCCATCTGTGGTTTTGCTGCTAATGCTAATACATAGAGACGATAAGCTTGTGTCTGTGAATAGGTATTGCTCCCTGCTAACCAACGTTGCGCTGCATCTGCTTGATAGGTTAGCCAGTCTGTTAGCAATCCAGCAGGAAGTAAATAACCGAGTTTTTGCGCTTCAATTAAAAAATGCCCTGCATAGATACTTGCCCATTCATTGCTATCATTGCCGTTTGGCCAATAACTAAAATCACCTGTGGCTAATTGGAAAGCTCGCAAACGATCAATCGCCTTTTTAATGTGATGCTCAACTTTTTGTTGTTTCTCCTTACTTAACGACATCACTTTTGATAAATAAAGCTGTGGAAAAACAGAAGAGGTGGTTTGCTCAAGACAGCCATGTGGATAGCGTACTAGATAATCAAGATGCTTTTCCATATTTAAAGAAGGCACGGAAGATAGCTCTAATAGGGTTTGATTACTGCCCTCAATACCGTGTGGTGTAATTTGTTGCACCCAAGTTTTATCGGGTTCAATAATATGGGTTGTAACACGGCTAGTAGGCTGGTTTGCTTGGCGAATATCAATATATAGCTCAGACATTGTTTTATGCTCACCACTACTGGCGATAAATTGCAAATGTGCTTTGCCTGATTTATTCTTTGTTTTTAAACGCAATATTCCGAGCTTTTCACCTAATTTATCAAAATGAATCACACGGCTTTTATCCCCGATAACCTCAAAAAAATCATCCGTAATAATCTCTAGTTTAACGTCTTTAATTTCATCTTTAGTGACGAATAAAGTCAGGGGAACACTCACTTCTTCATTCGCTCCTAATACCCGAGGCATGGAAGCGAGCATAATCAGAGGTTGACGTACAAAGACAGATTGTTTTGCATTCCCATAAGCACCTTTATTAGCGGCAACTAACATAATACGCACCGCACCAAGATACGGTGGTAAAGTCACTTCATGGCTTGCGCTTTTCCCTGCTTTTAAATGGAACGGGCCGAGCACTTTAACAATGGGAGGGAAGCGACGTTTTTTATCGCTATCATTATCAATATTAGCCCCATCACTGCCACCAAGGGCGATCATTTTATTCAAATTACCACTATAAGCGCCTACTACTTGATCGTATAAATCCCATGTTTTTATGCCTAATGCTTCTTTACGATAGAAATGACTATGTAAATTAGGGGTCTTAAAACTTGTTAGACCCAACAATCCTTCATCCACAACGGCGAGTGTATAGTTCATCGCTTTGCCTGTTTCTTCGCTAACTTTTATGCTCTGTTTTGAATTAGGCTTCCATTCTTCTGCTACTTCTAAGAGCGGTTTCAAATAGGTTTTAGGATCAGAAACTTCTAGGGGAATAATGCCATAGAGTCGCAAAGGACGATCATTATTTTTGCTTTCATGCGGTTGCAATAAGGTAATATGCACATAGGCATTAGGCGACATTTCAGCGGTGATAGGCAACTCAAATTTACTGCGCTCACCTGTAAACTCGATCCACTCTTGTTTAAGAATTTGACTGCCTGTTTCAATACTTAATAAAGCACGACCCTTGTTGGTTTTAGGTAATTTAATCGTCGCTGTGTCACCGACGACATAAGCGGGTTTATCAGCGAAGATATTTAAACGACTCGCTGAACCACTGCCTTCTTCTTGCGCTCGACCTGCCCATCCTGGCCAATCAACATAAACCGTTTTTCCTGTACAATGTCCACCCTCTAAATCACAGGCACGAACTAAATAACGTCCCCAGTCAGGGTATTTTATCTCAAACTGCCATGTCCCATGCCCGTCTTTGGTGCTAATAATACTTTGGGAGAGCTTACTATGATGCTTGCTATCATCATATTCCGCTAATGATTCGGCGGATTTGTCCCACCACCATTTCCAGTTGATTTTGTACAAGGTTATTTGTACTTTTTTCATTGACACGGGCTTGCCATCGGCATTAATGCTTGCTATTTCAACAGTATGTTTTTGGTCTGTTAATAGCATATTACGCGCTTGATCCCCTTTAGGTAATTTAATACCCACATATTCTTTATATGGATGATAATCTAGCGCAGTACGATTAATACTAAAGACACCACTTTGCTCAAATACACGGCTAGTAAAAATAGCGCGTAATTTACCTGCCGCCTTTTCCTTAGGACTAAGAAACTTAGTAAAACGTAATTTACCAACCGAATTCAAACGCCCCTTTAGTAATTGTTCATCAACACTTTCTAAACGTCGTACAGGATCATCAAAATTAAAATCAGAATAGGAATCAAACTTGGTTTTCTTAACTCTAAAGCGCACTGAGATATCTGCTTTAAGATTTTCTGCGGTTGCACCGTGCAACCATTGTGAGGATAAAGTACCCGGTGGTAATGAGCGATAACCATGCAATACATCGGTGCCAAAATCGAGCTCAACTTTGAGACGATTAGGGCGTATCGTTTCTATTAATAATGATTTACGAAAACGACTTCCCCCTAAAAAGGCGGTAGCTAACCATTTGCCTGTCTCTGCTTTTTCATCAGTCTTGAATTTAAAGGAATATAATCCGCCCACTGAATCACTGCTAATTTCAGTTTTAACAACACGTCCTCGAGGGTCTGTTAATGTCATTCTAACAGGGTGTGTCGCT
This sequence comes from Thiotrichaceae bacterium, assembly GCA_027008665.1. Lineage (GTDB taxonomy): Bacteria > Pseudomonadota > Gammaproteobacteria > Thiotrichales > Thiotrichaceae > JAGLBW01. The sequence goes on from JALVEA010000012.1 coordinate 6,878, forward strand.
GGAATTTTATTTTCTTTATCCTCTAATACAAAGGTCAAATAGATATCATCACCTGGTCGCCACACACCCCGTTCAGCATAGATCATGCCTTTAATGCCATTTTTTACCGTTATACCCCCTGTATTAAATTGACTAACGGATAGCGTCGTTTTAGCGTTTAATTTTAGATAATTCGTATCTATGCCTTTAACCGCTTTAAGTAGAAAAGGAGTTGCTTGAAGCGGTAAAGTGGCAAAACCTTTTGCATCACTTTGTCCTTTAACCAATAGTTGTCCTTGGTAGTTACGAATCTCTAATTTCACACCAGATAATGGCTTAGATGTTTTTAAATCGGTGCTAATAATATGAATGTTATTATCGGCATCTTGCTTTGCTAATAGCCCGATATTGCTAATAATGAAATTATGTGCGGCTCTTGTTTTTTCCTTATGATAGAGGAAATAAGAATCAGTACAGGGATCATTACGCTGTTGCCAGTCATAATCATAGTCATCCACATCTTCAGCATAATCACTGATACCATCCCAACCACTAGGCTGCTCAACATTATAATCTTCTGTATTACTTAAACGTGTTTCACGGGTTTCTACTTCTTTAATCTTACTATCATTACAAGCATAGGTAGAATGGCGACGTTTAATCTCTAATTTTAAGCGTATTAAAGCACCAAAATGAGCTTTCATTAATTCGGTAACATCAAAGGAATAACGATTCCATTTACTAGGGTCAGCAGCACTTAATGAGATATTTTTCTGCCATAAAAAACGCCCAACACGTCCTGTTTCATCCTCACCATTTAAACCATTAATTTGTAAAAACTGCCCCATTTTATTAGGAAAGATTTCAAAGGCGGAGACTTTAACCCCATCAATACCCACTGCCTCAAAGGGAACTTCTAAAGTGGTACTATTGGGCAAAATAGACCCTGTTCCTACAAAACGTAGTTGCGGTTTTTGTGCATCGAAGGTCACTTCTTTAGTGGTAATTTTACTTAATACACCACCTGAGGCTCCTTTGAGACCTTTATTGATAATAATCTTGTGACTACCGCTTAAATTTTCTTTTGGATACAATTTAATAACATTGCCTTGGGCACGTATTGTATATTTTTTATCTTTTAGTTGAATCAGTCCTTTAAGGTTTTGTGATGATTCCAGTGCATCTGAAAAATTAATCTGTACAAAAGGGTTGTCCCCTGCGACATACATGACGCGCAAATCAATGATTTTAAAATCATTTAGGGCAGGCAAGGTGATTTCTTTACTTCCTTTTGTTTTAATCCCTAAGGCATCCCCATTCCAGCTTAATTTCACATCAGATGCGAATGTCTCTCGCTGTAAACCTTTAATATAAAAACGATGTTGTTTACCATTGTCGCTATGTTGCCAATCAATTTTCACAGGCTTATTTTGATACGTTGCCTTTAATACTTTGCGTACATTATCGGGCAATACACGATCAGAAACTAATAGCTCACCGCTTAATGTCATTGTTTTTACTTTACTATTTCCTGTATTAGTTGTTGAAGCCTCCGCAGGAATTGAAAGAGGATCTATTTTAATCTCATACTCCATCGGTACAACGCGAAAAGAAAATTGATAATCTTTGGCAGAAATTGGTACATCTTTTAGTCCATTTGCTTTAATACTGACATTGTATTTAGTTGCAGGAACAAGTGCTTTAGAAGGTAGCCAAACAATCTCTGTTTTGCTCTCAAAAATAGGTCTCCCTGTAATTCGGGGAGAAACTTTCATCACCCGACTCGCATCTTTACCCACCTGATCATCGGTCGCAATATCGCGGTTAAAAACAATGCGTATGGGTGAATTGCGTGAAATAGCGCCTCTTGTATGCCAACCACTGAGCTTAAACCAACTAAAATTAGCTTGATCTTTTTTTATCGCAAGTTGACCGTCAGCAACCTCTGTTACGCTTGACTCTGAGCTTGTTTCTTGGCTTGTTGAAGAGCTAATCGCTTCTTTTTTTCCTACCGATGTATCTTTCTCAGTTTGATTACAAGCTGAAACAGAAAGTAGCAAAAAAGAAAAAAGCAAAACCGCTAAATAGCGCGAGAGGTTTAACATTATAAGGTTCCCTAAAAAGTTTTCTTTATAAGATTATTGTTTTGATCTATATCGTTATTCTATTTAATAACATAGCAGTAAAACGGAAAGAACGTTGTTGTTTTTTTATAATATAACGAAAATTTGGAAAAAACATCAGCAACAAAAATGACACATTATCTCCAAAAATGTCATCTAATGACAGAGCATACTCTTTTTATGATAGCTATATTTTCCTTTATCATCTTTGATATATAATTTATTTTCAATAACTTATATAAAGAAAATAAAAGTTGGCATTAACTTTGCTTTATAGATTAGCAACAGATTAAGCTACTCAAAAAAAATAATTACCAGCAAGCCCCTGAGATTAAGAGTGATGTATTAATACTAAAAATAAAAATATCACCGATCTCGTTTGGTGTTCTTTACCTTCCCCAGTAAGGAGCACCACCTTAATTTACCAGCAAGCCCCTGAGACTAAGGTTAAATCTTTAGTCGCCCTGCCCTCTTATCTTCCCCCCAAAGATAGGGGGCTTTATTTTTGTTGGGTCAATTATTATTCACAATTCCCTATTGCAACAAATCTTATGCTTATAAGTTGTTGCTTTTTAGTGATAAGCGTAAGTATTTAACGTGCGACATATTCACCACTTGGCCAACTAGGGGCAGATATTGCTTCACCAAGATTAGCCTCAATTAAACGCTCACGTACTTCCAATAAACGTCCAACTAGCCCAGGTTCTAATTCAGCGTATTCTTCTGGGGCTTCATAGCGATTCACAACGATTCCTAATAATTCGGTAATCGCATTGCCAACTGAATTTTGCGAAATGGTCACAATAATACGTCCTTTTTGATCACGATAGAGAATTTGCTTATAGGCAGGTCGCCAGCGAATTTCATTAGCAAATTGTGGGTCTAGTACAATTTTTTCACGTAAATCACGTGCAACACGTAAAAATCGATGACTACTTAGTAATACATCATTAATTTGATTAGGGAAATTGGCATCGGCAGGGATTCTTTCCTCACCTGTTGACACCAAACTGAAGAAGGTTTGATAAAAGTCTAAAAAGCCTCTTAATATTTGCTCATATTCATACCAAAAATACCGATCTTTGAGTCGATTTGCACCACCGATTAACTCCCAACTTGGCAAGCCTTGAGGATAACCTGTCACTGCCAATGCGGACTCTTCGGGTGGAATTTGTTTTAATAACTGTAAATCCAATACCTCTAAAAACTCATGATAAACCGAACTTAAACGACGTAGAAAGAGGGTATTGTGTCCGCTATCAGTTAAATTAACATTATTTGGATTAGCTTTATTCGCCTCTATTAATTGATCATAAGGAAAGACCATAAAATGATTATGGATCATACGAATACTAGGAACACCTGGTTTATTCAGTGGCCAAGTAGAATCCAAACTCGCCTCGCCACAAAGTACCAAATGCTTTTTAGGATCAGGATATTTTTCAAACATATAATCACAAATAATCTGTGTCATTTGCGACCATACTTTTTTCTCTTGCCGCCCTAATTGATCACGGCGTACTGGGCGACCGAGTGGATCTAGAATCCGTCTTGAGGTATCGAGAATAATGGAAGTATCAAATTCAGAGCTATGCCCAATTAGCTTACGGTACATTAGCCAATCTTCCGGCGTTCTAAACAGTCCATTCTCTTCTGCTAGATTTTTCAAGTTTGCTGGGCTATTGAAAAACTCTACAGGAGCCATGCCTTCTGGTATGGTTAGCGACATATTAGGACGTGGCGTTGATATTTCACGAGGGGTTAATTTCATAATGACTCATCTTCTTTTTTAATAATGGTTCGACTATAACGCATATAATCTTCATAATAATAGTCTTCAGGTCAAATTTTATAGCAATGGATTTACAATAATGGATATTAATAATCAACTCGATGGTTTAGCACAACGCTTAGCCTCCTTTCTTCCGCCCTCGATAGGTGAACTACATCAAGATATGGAACAAAACTTACGTTCTGGACTCGAAAGTGGTTTACGCAAAATGAATTTAGTCTCTCGAGAGGAATTTGATGTGCAAACAGCCGTTTTATTGCGTACCCGTGAAAAGGTGGAAAAACTGGAAAAACAAGTCGAAAAACTTATTATCCATCAAAAATCTTCAAAAATAGAAAAAAACTCTAATTAGCTTGATTATTGCCCGCTAAAATTTCTATATTTAAGTCTCTTTCAAGTCCCTCATACTATTTATTAACAATAAAACGATTATATTAAGATATGAATATCAGTAAAAAATTTTTAGTTCTCTTTACGCTTTTCTTTTTATTCTCCAGTAATATAACCTTTGCAGATCCGAATGCTGATCTACGTTCTGCTTACCAGCGTAAAGATTACCGTACTGTTTTTCGTATAGCCTCTGAGTTTGCTAAAAAAGGAGATCCTGCGGGAGAATACATTTTAGGAGAGCTTTATAGTCAAGGAGCTGGGGTTAAAAAGAACTTATGGACAGCAGGACAGTGGTATAAAAAAGCAGCCGCTAAAAATCATCCTCTTGCAATGTATGCACTTGGCTTGATGTATGCAACAGGACAAGGAGCAAAAAAGAACTTATGGACAGCAGGACAATGGTATAAAAAAGCAGCCGCCCAAAATCATCCCATTGCAATGTATGCACTTGGTTCTATGCATGCAACAGGACAAGGGGCAAAAAAAAACCTTAAATTAGCCTTTCAACTCTATACAAAAGCTGCAGCTGCTGGTCTACCTGATGCCTATCGTGGTTTAGGAATTATGTATGAAAAAGGACATGGCACAAAAAAGAATATGGGTACTGCTATTTACTGGTATGAAAAAGCAGCTAATAAAGGCATAACAGATGTACAAATTATGTTAAGTGAACGTTTCTTATATGGTACTGGCGTTAAACGCAACTTTAACAAAGCCTTTCAATATGCAAAAAAAGCAGAAAAATCAGGTCATCCTGGTGTTCATTATCTATTAGGGCTTATGTATGCAAATGGTCTAGGGACAAAAAAAAACCCCTATCTTGCTTTTAAAAACATGAAAATAGCCGCAGATAAAAAAATGATCCCCGCTTATTACAGTTTAGGAGCAATGTATATCAAAGGTTTAGGGGTAAAGAAAAACCCATACCATGCCTTTAACTGGTTCAAAAAAGCAGCGGAAAAAAATATCCCTCTAGCACAACATAATCTAGGTTTAATGTATTTAGAAGGCAGGGGAACAAAGAAAAACCCATACCATGCCTTTCAATGGTTATCAAAATCAGCAAAAAAAGGCCTACCTGCCTCTATGTTTTTGCTCGGTGATTTATATGTTGATGGTATCGGCATTAAAAAGAACTATGGGCAAGCATTAGCATGGTATCGAAAAGCGGCAAAAGCAGGTGTACCACTTGCTATTTACAGTGTTGGCGCTATGTATGCAAATGGTTATGGCGTAAAACGCGATTTGCGCCAAGCTAGAATCTGGTTTGAAAAAGCAGCTAAGAAAAATGTACCTGCCGCAAAAAAAGCATTGCAACGTTTAAATGCGGCAGGAAAATAGATGGTTCAGGAAAACTGGAATACAAGTCTAGGAGACTGTGATGAATGCTTTTTCTATTACTTTAGGGAGTTTAAAGCAATGAATTTACCCATATTGCGCTGATTTTTTGTTCCTGATTGGAGTATCTCAAGAGGCGCATAGTTATTCTACGCAACGATTGAGATGATTCAAACAGGGACAAAAAGGCTAGTAAGATTGATAGATAAATTCATTGCTTGGAACTTCCTTACCTCTAATTTCCTCTTTCTTACTTAATCACAATTCTCTCCGCTACATTCTCAAACAATTTATACAATTCTTTTTTGTATTTTTCTTGTAATGCTTTTTTATCAACTAAATCAGGGTGACTAAAAAAGGCTTCAGTTGAAACTTCAAACATTCCATGATCAGAACAAGCTGCTAGGTGATGCTCTATCCTACTAGAAGACTCATTGGTTTTCGCGAAAACGGCATAATTATTTAATGCTTTTTTTCGTAAGAAGCCTTGTTTTTTCTCAAGATTATCACATGTTTCTTTGCCTTTTACGCGTCTAAAATCAATAACAAGGCTCAATAGATAATTACCTTCCTTAGTAGAGCTTAACTTAAATTTGCAGCCTTCATTCCCTCTTATTCTTGAACTAACAAAGTCCTGCTTAAATAAGCTTTTCAGAGCATCAGCTTGCCAGATCTTACAAACTTCTATTTTTCTTACACGTTTTTGTGTTTGGAGTTCTATTGTTGGCGCATTTGGAAGAAGTTTTGCAACTTCATCAGCAGTGCGTCGTAGGCGATCAATAGACGTAGCACTCATTGGGGTTTCAATGAGCACATATTTATCGCCTTGAAAAAAACCAAAACCTTCTAATACTGGATCATGGCGAGCTGAATGTGAGTAAAGAAGCGTTGCCTCTGTTCCTGGACCATCTTGTGCTTTTAGCGAGAAGCGCTTGGGATTATCGGTTACACGCTTTTTATGAGTAGAAGCATATTCAGCAGAAGAAATCCTTACCGTCACACCTGTCGACCACATGCAGTAAGTATTAGAAACTTCTTTTCGTTTTTTTGCTTCCTCTCCTGCTTTTACATAGCCTTTGGCATCAGTTGTACTAACAGCAGTCTTATCGGTTAAAAAGGGGCAGGGACTCATAGGTGCATATTGTGGAGGGCTTGTATCAAAAATATCATTAAGCTTAATTGGACTTGTATCAAGAGTGACAATATGTGAGGTCGATTTGGAATTTTGTTTGACTGTTTTGCTCGTATTTTCTTGACTGATCTTATTATTATCAAGAGTTGTCTCATTAGAGTCACCACAAGAGACGAGCATAAGTAAAGCAGGTATAAGTAATGTATAACCCAAACTGGAAGATAATGTGTTCATAATAAAGTTTCCTTATTGTATTTTATTATTTAGAATATATTGCTGGAAAAAAACTGTAATTTATTACACATATTGAAAATAAATATATGTCTGTTTAATTCGCCCTATGAAAGTGGCACATAATAGCGAGAATAAATGAAGTTATCAACGACTTATACTAACTTACCTTAAGTAAGTGTGTATGTGACTCCTAAGTTTTTTCTATCAAATGCTTCCTGTGAGGAGAGTGGCTCAATACTATTCCCAACTCAAACCCGACAATATTCTGTATCACCTTGCTAAACTTAATTAAGTGGGATCAGTTTTGTCTCAAGATGTACATAATTACCTCGACATTAGCACTGTAAGTATTTTTTTGATTTATAAAGCTCTCAAGTTTCCACAGAACTTAGTTTTCAATAAATAATTTTGCAATTTTTTCTAATAATGAACTCTTACTCACTTCATTCAATCTTAAAATATCTTGAGTAAAGGATTGAAAATAAATATCTGTCACTTCTTGTTCAAGTGCATTTAATCGCTTACCTAATACATCAAATGTTAGCAGATTATAAATTAAATTTTGTTTCACAATACTCACATTAGGTTGTTGAATAAAAGAAACAAAGAATAATAAGTTATCACCTTGTTGCTGCAAGTGAATTCGATGATATTGTTTGTTCTTTTTGGGTAAAAGATAATAAGGCAAAGGTGTTTCATTTATTCCGCTTAGTTTACGTATTTTATCATTTTTACTTTTTTCAGCCTCTTTAATACTATCAACAACCTGATTACCAATAATCAGTGGAATTCTTTTTGAATTATATGCACAAAGCGTAATCTCATTATTTGTATCAAATATATAAAAAGCTTGATTATATAATTTTATGTCTTTTAAAAAATGACA
>JALVEA010000013.1 GCA_027008665.1 Thiotrichaceae bacterium
CTACGTTGACCCAATGGAGACCAGGTGAAAAACTAAATCTCTGTGAAATTTAAGAGTATCCTCTATGAAGAAAAAAAATATTCCACCTGAATGGTTGATTCCTAACTGGGATGCACCACAAAATATCAAGGCTGTTATGACGACGCGACAAGGTGGAGTTAGTTTAGTGCCTTTTGATTCTATGAATTTAGGGGATCATGTTAATGATGATCCCAAGCGAGTTGCAAAAAATAGAACAATCTTAAAAGAGAGACTTAATTTACCTAATGATCCTCTTTGGTTGACCCAAGTTCATGGGGTGAAGGTTGCCAATGCGGATAAACAATCGACTCACACAGTAGAAGCTGATGCTTCGGTAGCGCATAAAATAGGTTCAGTGTGTGCGGTAATGACGGCGGATTGTTTGCCTGTTTTATTTTGCAATCGTCAAGGAACAGTGGTTGCCGCGGCTCATGCAGGTTGGCGTGGACTTCATGCGGGTGTGTTGGAAAAAACTGTAAAATCAATGAACTGTCTTAGATCCGATGTTATTGCATGGTTAGGCGCTGCAATTAGTTCTCAGCATTTTGAAGTCGGCGCAGAAGTACGCGAGGCTTTTATTTCAGTACAAAAAGAAGCGATAAAGGCGTTTATTCCCTCTGCAAATAAAGGTAAATGGTTGGCTGATATTTATTATCTAGCACGACTACGCCTACAAGCAATTGGTGTGACCCAAATAACAGGCGGTGAAAGCTGTACTTACCGCTATGAAAAACTATTTTATTCTTATCGACGCAAAGCAAAAACAGGGCGTATGGCGAGTTTGATTTGGCGAATCAATTGAGTTGTATTATTACTAGGAGCTTTTAGACCAAGGATTAACCACAAATATCACGCAAATGCTCGCGTGATTTACTTAATTCAGGATCAAATTTTAAATAATAAGAATTAACCCAGCCGTTCTGACCATTCCAACGAACTTTTTCCCATACTGAACTGCCATTTTTTACACTTCCAGTAGGAAGTTTTACAATCCCTACTCCATCGTATGGAATGGTTGCAATAACCTCAGCATTTCTACCTGCCCGTTTACGCATATTCAAGCTTTGTCCTCTACGAACCTTTTGTACACTATGAACCTTGATAGGATAACGCCTTCCTGTATGTTTTTGTTGCGGATAACCACAGCAAACGGGGAGTTTAGGATTATTTTGCAAGCAACTCATTCTCATTTGCTTGATTTTTGTCGCCTCAGGATCAAATTTCAGATAAGAAACATCAACCCAGCCTTCATGATTATTCCAATGCACTTTTTGCCAACCACGAACACGCGAGCGTCCATGTGCTTTGCTACTTTGACGCTTCACAATCCATCTTGCATTATGTGGCAATTCAAGTAGCACTTTTGCAGTAGCGCTAGGCTTTGCTCTTAGATTTAAAACACCTTTTTGTCCTACATGAGCAACACGAAAAAGCTCTCCTTCATCTGCATTAATATGGGTGGATAATCCCAAAAAAGATAATAGAGAACATAAAATTATTTTATTTTTCAAAAGCATATCACTTAGCCCTTTATAAAATGGTTTATTAACAAACTGTAACTATATATTGTTTATGTCGTTTCATCTATATCTATATATTAGCATATAAGTGAATGGTTAATTAATGCTCGATTAAGCTAGGCAATGTTATTTTAATTATTGATCAAAAGTGCATATTTGTAGGTAAGGGGATAGTTTTAAAAATACCTACAAATTGCAATAAAAATAACGGGGAATTTAATGTCGATACGCGTTCGTGTACCACTATCAATGGTCACTTCAAAGCTATTTTTAGCAACTCAATATTCTTTTATTACTCTGACTTCCATCATGGTTCTAATGATCTTCTGCGTTTCTTCTGCCCAGGCTGAAACAGTACAAATCGTTACTTATTATGGTAAAACAGGCGGTATTTTTGGTGATGGTAAGTTAAATGTGGTTGGTAATAAAATAAATGGTAGGGATGTATGCCCTCAGGTTAATACCAATGCTAATGGTACCCCAGGTTGTGATATGAGTGATGACTCTGGCTATCAAACAAATAACCCAAATGATCCTACTGATGATACCTACACAGGGGATTTGATTGTTAGAACCAGTGATATATTTGAACTTTATGCAGGTTGGGCCGTTAATGGAACTTCTGACCCTGTCACCCTTAGCTCGATTCTCCCAGCGAATAAAGGCTTAAAATGGGAGCAATTACCCTCTAGTTGTAAAGCTGGTTCGTCAATTTCTGCGGATGGTCTTACCATAACGTGCATAAGAAGTGGCTATGATAAAAACGGGATTGGTTCTTATGCGGAAGATTTGCCATTTCATGTTAAAGTATTAGCTAATACTCAAAATGGTGTCCAGCCTGGGCCGTTAAATTTCACCATTACAGGTCCTACTACAAATGATACCGATACCACCGAAGCACATTCTATTATCGTGACTGCTGCCCCTAAATGGAATATCCAAAAAACATTATATAATGTTAGTGAAGCTCAAACGTATAATGGTGTAACGGGCTATATATTACGTTATTTATATTATCTTGAAGCTGATGAAGTAGTTAATGAAGTGGACTCCGCTTCAGCGGTTTTAGGCAATGAAGCCTTAGGCAAGAATTTCACTTTGGAATTTGATGATGATGTGAGTCAATTATCCACTAATGCAGAATTATTCGATTGTAAAATAAGCTACTCTCATAGTACTGATCCTTTCCCCTCTTTCAATACAACTTATCCTGATCGTAGTATTGCCACACCACTGGCTGATATGACGCAAACCTGTACTCAATCTGGGGGGAAGGGAACAACTATCCATGTAACCCATACAGGTATTGATGCCTCTCTGGAGCATGTACCCACAAAAAACAGAGGTGGCGGAATTACCCCTTTGACACGTTCTACTATTGCGATTGGTAATATTGAAATATTTGTTCCTGATTCAGATGTACAAGGAGGTGATCCACGTTCTGTTTACAATGCTGGAAATGATAATGGTTATTTAGACACCATTAATACCATTACCAGTTTTGATCCTGTTTCTATCTCGGGACAATCTAATTTTGGAACCGCAACTGAAAGCACCAATGACAATACCAGAAACCAGCGACTTTATTATTATGGCCCAGGTTATACGGGCGGTAATTTCTATAAATATTATCTTAATGATGTTGATAATGTCGTCCCGATTAATACCGCATCGGGTTGGTCTTATGGTGATGGTGTCTTAAGTCCTAATCGAGAATTTGCAACCCGAGTTTATATGCATAATACGGGGAATACAGATTTTTCTGATAGTATTTTATGTGATGTCATTGATAAAAATGTTTATGATGTGATCGATATTCCTGGACAGGAAGGTCAACATGCGGCTAAAAACTATTTAACACCGACTAATCTTGGGATTACCCCTGTTTTTGAATATGCAACTGGCTATATCGGTTCATGGCCACCACCTATTGATGATAATAATGCCGCGAAAGTCATAACAGAATGTAGTGATGCTTCAATTACATGGCATGCAACTACTGCCTCTGCAAGAGCAACAGGTGCAATCACTAAAGTACGCATGCGTCTTGCAGGAAATGCTGGCATCCCAGGAGGGAATAATACCTATATGGGAATGATCATTAACTTAAAAACACGCAGTACGAATTTAAACGGTGATTTACTACCTAATGGTACAAATATTGTCAATTATACTGCAGCTCATGACACTGTTTTATATGCAACACAGCCTAATAACTGGTATGGTGCTTATCGACAATTGCATTCCTATCCAAATCCTTTAAGTAATGGCTATAAGGCAGACCGTGCTGTTTTAACCCGTGCCATTGTAAGAATTGATGAGACCCTTGATAAAGCGGTAGTAGAACCAGGTGATGTGGTAAAGGCAACCCTGACATCAACCTTTACCACCGATAATCCTGATGGTGAAAATGGTAATGTCACGATTACAGGATTCTTGGACGCAGGTCTAAAATATGTGATTGGCAGTGGCAATATTGGTGATCCAGCCTTTGGCACTTGTGCTGATTTAGATGATGGTACATTAAAAAATGGCTGTACTGCGGATGATCAAATTCTTATCTGGGATCTAGGTACTCGCACCTCAAATGACGCTATAGAAAATATTACCTTTAATATTTCTGTTGGAGCAACGGCTGCTGCTGGCACCATTCATACCTACGCACAAATAAAATCACCGACTGATAATAGTAAAATTGAAGTTAGAACAGCCAATAAAAATATGACAATAACTGTTCCTTCTGCACTTTTGATTTCAAAGGAAGTCAACACCCCTTTTCGTACAATTAACCAATCACCGATTGAATTTACGACCTTTATTCGCAATGGAGCAAGTAAAAACTTAACTAATCTGGATGTCATTGATGTCTTGCCCTTCAATGGTGATGGTACTTTTGGTGTAGATTTCACCGTTAGCACGACCACCATTAACCATAAACGTTTTCAAGCCACTGCTTTTGATGGGAGTTATGAATTTCTCAGTGCCGATGGCGGTTATAGTTGTACTTCAGGCGATAATTGGTTTTATTCCAATACCGATCCACGCCAGATTAACCTTGCTCCAACCGCAAATAGTAATAAGGCAGGCGGTGCAACCACATGGTGTCAAGGCACAAAAACAGGCCCTGCTGGAAGCTGTGGTTTTAGCAATGCCGATGTCACTGCTATTCGCTTAACAGGCCCTGCTTTACCTGGGGATGCTAGCTGCTCCATGAATATAAAATTAAAACCAACAGGCAATAAAAAAGGTAATGTCTATACCAATAGCTCAGGGGCGTATGCCAATGGTGTCAGTTTGCCTGTGATGTCTAATGATGTCAGTGCCTTTATTCCCACCACTTTATTTGGTGATACCGTTTGGATCGATGCCAATGCCAATGGGATTCAAGATAAAGATGAAGTCGGTGTTGAAGGCATTGTGCTAGAACTACTGGATGAAAATAATGCCGTATTAGCCACCACCACAACGGATAAGGATGGTAAATATAAATTCATTGATCTGATTGCGGATAAAATTTACAAAGTAAGAGCAACCATTGAAAGTTTTTATGCTTTCTCGCCCAAAGCCCAAGGGAGTGATATTACAAAAGATAGTAATATTAATCCTGCCACCAGTGTCAGCGATAATATTGTTTTAAACTTCAATCAACAAAATAAAACCATTGATATTGGTGTTACCTCTAGCTTAACTATTTCAGGTAAAGCTTATAAGGATGACAATCTAAACAGTGTCTTTGATAATGAAACGGGGATTCCAACCGTCACATTGAATCTGTATAAAGATGTTAATAAAGACGGCAAACTTGATGCCGATGATATTTTAGTCTCAAGCACACAAACGGATGCCAATGGTGACTATACCTTCACCAATGTTTTTAGCGGTGATTATGTGATTGAAGTCGATACCAGCGCCAATATCCCTGCTACCCATTTACTCAATGGTAGCAATCCATTAGTAGCGACGGTGGTTGATATTGATATTACAGGAAAAAACTTCCCCTTCATTCCCAAAGTTCAACCCTATTCAGCACAGGGGAGTTGCGGGGTAGCAGGTTTTATCGAGACCTTTGGTGCAGGGATTGGACGTGTTGCTTTGCCAGCGTCAATCAGTACCAGTTATAGTTATAATGATGGAACAAGTGCCACTGCAAGCGATAATCTTATTCAAGACGGTCAATACGCGGTGCTTGATAAATCCTCTATTGCCGCCGCAGGGAATGAATGGATTATTGGCGATGATACAACGGGTGATGCTAAGGGTCGCCTTTTAATGATCAATGCCGATAGCAATACAGGAAAATACTACCAGCAATCCATTTCAGGGCTAACAGTTGGAAAAACCTATACTTACAGCATCAATATTGCCA
>JALVEA010000014.1 GCA_027008665.1 Thiotrichaceae bacterium
GTTTAACTTAATGATTTAAAAATACTTATTTTCAATTTGTATACAAATTAATAAAGCTACTCATAATAACATAGTGGGAAAAGTGTAAACTAATTTTTAGATAGGTGAAGGATGTCTAAATTCACTTCTTTTTTAAATTATGATTCTATTTTTGCCTTTGTAATCTCCTCTCTAATCGTTTATTTTTAGCTTGGATCTTTTTTCATAACTATTTCTCTAAGGGAGGTCATAAGAAATCTAACAAAATACACGAGTACAATGTTAAATTTATTGTGTCCTTTTACTTATGCAGGTGAAAGCAATATCTTCACACTCACCTTCACAGATTCTGTCAATAATTTAAGCTGACACATAAATTAACCAATATAATAAGAGTATTTTTTATGCTTAATAGAATAAAAATAATCATTGCCTGTTCACTGCTTTCTTTCTCAGTTTGCGATGCTAAAACCGTTATTGAGAGCAATAACGTCTTAACACTTGCACAGGCAAGCAATGAATTGAAATGGGAGTTAGGTGGTTTAATGGGAGGAATTCTCTATTTGGGATTAAAAGAGTGGAATTGGGGCAACTCCTCCTTTCGATTCAATGATGAGGGTTGGTTTGGTATGGATACGGGCAGTGGCGGTGCTGATAAATTAGGACATCTTTATTCCACCTACCTAATGGATGAATTTTTAACAAATCGCCTCTACCAAAAAACAGGCAATCTTCAAAATGCAGCACGTAAGGGAGCTATTTTTTCAGGGGGGTTAATGTTATTAGTTGAAGGCTTCGATGGCGTATCATCAGATCATGGTTTTTCTTATGAAGATTTAATAATGAACACGACAGGTATTGGCATCTCTTATCTAAAAAATACCGTTCCAGAATTAAGAAATAAGCTTGATCTTCGGGTGGAATATCATCGAAGCAAAGCCGATAAGGGGCATTTTATTACTGATTATACGGGCTATAATTACTCGGCTGTCTTAAAACTCGGAGGTTTTAAACAACTTAAAACCACACCTTTGAAATATTTTGAACTCCAATTAGGCTATCATACGGAAGGCTTTAAAAAAGCGGATAGACCCTATTTCAAACAAAAAAAAGCCAGACTATATACAGGGATAGGGCTTGATCTATCAGAGGTTTTATTTAAGCCATTAAAAAAACAAACAGAAAGCGAATGGCTTGATCAGGCTGATACTTTCTTCCGCTATTATCAAGCCCCTGGCATTTATACCACCACTTCATTACAAACTAGAGCAGAGGATTTATAAGGAAATTCATTACTTGAAACTTCCTACCTCCTATCCCTTATGAATATCAAGCAACTTTGTCAATACGATAAACAACATATCTGGCATCCTTATACCAGTATGCTAAACCCTAGCCCTGTGTTTCCTGTTGCCTCCGCCGAGGGTGTTATTTTGACATTAGAAACAGGTCAAAGATTAATTGACGGTATGTCATCTTGGTGGACTTGTATTCATGGTTATAATCATCCTGTTTTAAATCAAGCCATTACTGATCAGCTTCAAAAAATGTCGCATGTCATGTTTGGCGGGTTAACCCATCGCCCTGCGGTTGAATTAGCAAAAAAATTAATTGACCTCAGCGCTGATAATTTACAACACGTCTTCTTTGCCGACTCGGGTTCGGTAGCGGTTGAAGTGTCGATTAAAATGGCATTACAATACTGGGTTGCTCAAAATAAAGCAGAAAAACATAAACTTCTCACGGTGCGTAATGGCTATCATGGTGATACTTTTGGTGCAATGTCAGTCTGTGACCCTATTAATGGAATGCACGAAATGTTCACGCATCGACTGGCAGAGAATATTTTTGTTGAAGCACCTAATTGCAAACCTAATGATCAATGGCGAGCTGAGATGATTGCCGATTTTGAACAGGCTTTACAAAGCAACCAAGAGCAAATTGCGGCGGTCATATTAGAACCGATTGTTCAAAATGCGGGCGGAATGCGAATCTACTGCGCTGAATACCTGCGTCAAGTGAGTCGGTTATGTAAACAATATCATGTACTCCTTATTTTAGATGAAATTGCAACAGGCTTTGGACGCACAGGTAGCTTATTCGCCTATCAACAAGCCGATATAGAACCTGATATTTTAGTGCTTGGAAAAACCCTAACAGGTGGCTATATGACACTCGCTGCCACCCTCGCTAGCACCAAAGTTGCCAAAGGAATCAATGCCGATGGCTCAGGTATATTAATGCACGGCCCTACCTTTATGGCAAATCCACTTGCCTGTAGCGTTGCCAATGCCAGTATTGATTTATTATTACAATCCAACTGGCAACAAAATATCGCCAATATTGAACAACAATTAAAAACAGAACTCGCCCCCTGTGCAACGCTAGACATTGTTAAAGACGTTCGCTGTAAAGGTGCAATTGGCATTGTAGAACTGCATCATCCTGTTGATATTTTCTGGATGCAACCTCGCTTTGTAGAACTAGGCGTATGGATACGCCCCTTTAATAAACTAGTCTACCTTATGCCTCCTTATATTATTAAAAAACAAGAGCTTACAAAATTAACCCAAGCTATCTATCAGGTAATGAAGGAATATGCCTTGCGTAAAAAATGAATATTTTTGAAATAATGACACTATTTGGAATGATGCTTGTTCTTTCTGCTATACCTAGCACAAGTGTTGCTTTGGTAGTAACCCGCTCGGCTACATTAGGTGTTGCAAATGGTTTTGCTGTTACTATTGGTATTATTTTAGGCGATTTAATCTTTATTATATTGGCAATATTAGGACTATCTATTGTTGCAGAAACAATGGGATATCTATTTGCAATTATAAAATATTTAGGTGCTACTTATTTGTTATGGCTTGGTATTTCATTGTTAAAATCAGATAGTAATACAATTATCAAAGTAAATAAAACTACAAAAAAGAGAAGTCTTATAAGTAGTTTTCTTGCAGGTTTTATTCTTACATTAGGGGACGTTAAAGCTATTATTTTTTATGTTAGTCTATTCCCTGTATTTATAGATTTATCGACCCTAAAAGTAACAGAAATTTTCACTATAATAGGGATAACAGTGCTTAGTGTAGGCAGTGTAAAAGCTCTTTATGCAATATCAGCCATAAAGATGATAAAATTTGTAAGAAAAATAAAATTTGAAAGCACAGCTAGAAAAATTGCAGGTGGAACAATGATTGGAGCTGGCAGCTATTTAATTATAAAAACCTAGAAAATAAAGGGAGAAAGAAAAATGAAACCAAGCGATCTATTAATAAAATCTAAAGATATAGAAGCAATGGAAGGTGAAGAGAAAATACATTTTCTTAATCCTAATGCCGTTAGAATCAATAAGTCTCTCGGTGATATTGTTGGTTTGAAAAATATTGGTTTTCATATTATTTATGTTGAGCCTGATAGAGATACGACCGAGTACCATAAACACTATTATGAAGAAGAATGTATTTATGTTCTTTCAGGTACAGGAGAACTTATTATTGAAGGTGAATCTTTTTCTTTTGAGAAAGGAGATTTTGTTGGTTTTCCTGTTAATACAGCGGCACATTCATTAAAAAATACAGGAAAAGAGGTATTAATCTGTATTGTCGTCGGACAACGCTTAGAACAAGATGTTGGGGATTATCCTAATAAAGAAAAAAGAATCTATCGTAATAGTGGTGTTTGGGATGTTGTTGATTTAAAGAATATTATTGATCCTCGCAGAAAAAAAGTATAAGAATTAAATCACACTAGATTCTAACTTAAACCAATTTTTATGCTACGCTATTGTTTATAGCACGAGAATAGGGTTTCTATATTAATATGGAGTTTTTTTGTATTATGCACTCCAGTTGCTGATGGTAGCTTTATTCTTGCTCTCCCTATTCGATTGCTCTTTAAAATTAAAATGTCAATTACCCAAGTGATACTGTGGTTTGTTGCGATTGGGATTAATGTTTTTTATATGTCAGTAAGTCCTAATAGTTATGATTTAATATTTATTACTATTTGTTAAATAGTTTAAATGTGGTTTTACCTAAATGATGCAACAAAAATACAAGAGAACAGCATGTCAATACACCGTGAAGAAACCTCCCTACGTCGCACATTTGCGATTATTTCCCACCCTGATGCGGGTAAAACAACCATTACTGAAAAACTATTATTGTTTGGTGGTGCTATTCAGCTTGCAGGCTCAGTTAAAGGGCGTAAAGCTGCTCGTCATGCAACATCGGATTGGATGGCAATGGAAAAAGAACGTGGTATTTCAGTCACTTCATCGGTGATGCAATTTCCTTATGGTGATAAGGTGATTAATCTGCTCGATACTCCGGGGCATGAAGATTTTTCAGAGGATACTTACCGTACTTTAACTGCTGTTGATTCTGCTTTAATGATTATCGATGTCGCCAAAGGAGTGGAGGAACGTACCATTAAATTAATGGAAGTTTGTCGTTTGCGTGATACGCCAATTATGACTTTTATTAATAAGCTAGACCGAGAAGGTAAAGACCCTATTGAGCTATTAGATGAAGTGGAAGAAGTGCTAAAGATCGACTGTGCGCCTGTGACTTGGCCCATTGGTATGGGGAAAGGATTAAAAGGGGTTTATCATATTTATAATGATCGTGTGCATTTATATAACCCTAATCATGAAGGTAAAATTCTTGAAGGCGAGGTGATTAAAGGCTTGGATAACCCACGTCTTGATGAACTTCTTGGTGATATTGCTGATGATTTGCGCGAGGAGATAGAGTTAGTACAGGGTGCAAGTAATGCTTTTGATAAAGATGCCTATCTACGCGGTGAATTAACGCCAGTTTTTTTCGGTTCTGCGGTGAATAATTTTGGTATTGCTGAGTTATTGGCTGATTTTGCTGAATACTCCCCTGCTCCATTACCACGTCCAACGACAACGCGTGAAGTTTTGGCAGAAGAAGAAAAATTCACAGGGTTTATTTTTAAAATACAAGCCAATATGGATCCACAACACCGCGACCGGGTTGCGTTTATGCGGATTTGTTCGGGTAGTTTTACTAAAGGTATGAAATTACACCAAGTACGCACTAAAAAGAGTGTAAAAATTCCTGATGCACTGACTTTTTTAGCAGCAGATCGCGGTCATGTTGATAAAGCTTATCCAGGAGATATTATTGGTATTCATAATCACGGCACAATTCGCATTGGTGATACCTTTACTCAAGGCGAGGAGCTGTATTTTACGGGTATACCGAATTTTGCACCTGAATTATTTCGTCGCGCTCAATTACGTGATCCTTTAAAAAACAAACAATTGCAAAAAGGGTTAGACCAACTCTGTGAAGAAGGTGCAACGCAACTCTTTCGTCCTATAACGAATAATGATTTGGTGCTCGGTGCGGTGGGAGTTTTGCAATTTGATGTAGTCGCGCAACGGCTTAAGGATGAATACAATGTTGATTGCCAGTTTGAGCATGTCAATGTTCAAACCGCACGCTGGATTAGCTGTGCGGATGAAAAAATATTAGATGCTTTCAAAATTAAAGCCGCTACTAACCTTTCTTATGATCATGCAGGGGAATTAGTCTATATCGCACCAACACGGGTTAATTTACAAATGGCAATTGAGCGTTATCCTAATATAGAATTCTTATCTACTCGTGAGCATGGTATTTATGAATAGGGGAAAACCGCTCCAAAAAATCATATAAAATCTATAACCTCTTGGTTTTTTACGCTCTCTGTTGATAACTATTCCAAGTTGCAACTAGAGTCCAGAAGGGGCGGTCATCCCAGATTTAGGGACTAACTCCTCCGAGGCATGAAGTCTATTTTGCAATATCTGTTTGACCTTTTGATAAGGAGTATAACGTCCTATTTCTGGATCATTCAAACGATGCAAAATATTACA
>JALVEA010000015.1 GCA_027008665.1 Thiotrichaceae bacterium
AGGTATTAGGGTAATTTTTACTCACGATACCACTTAATGTTCCTCTAGCAATCGCGGTATCATTTATTGGGTCAGCGATTGCAGTTATTGAAAAGCTTGCAATAACCGCTATGCTTATAGAAAGAAAAAGTTTCAATATATGTTTAGAAAAGACCATATAGTTTTTCATATAAATAATTTCTCGATTAAGGAGTCTAAAACTTGTTTTGTGTGGTTTGCATCAGCTAATCTAAGTAGAAGGTTATAATAAATCTAACAAAATAAACGAGCAAAATGTTAGATTTATTGTGTCCTCTTACTTATACAGGCTTTGAAAGTATTCGCTGCTGGTCGTATTCTAACTTAAATGACTAGCTCAACATCCTATCTGGATTAAAAATAATCTACCAGTCTTTTGCGAAATTCTGTACTGTTTGCCAATCCTTTGATAGTGATTTTTTGACTTTCAATAGCTTTTGTGACATCTCATCTAATGCTTTTTTATCCTGTGAATGATAGTAAATATAAAGTAACTCAGCTTCTATTGATGGCTGTCTTTTTTCATGCTTAAGAATTTCTAATTCTAATAATTTCTGTGCTTCCTCAATACAGCCATAAGCAACACAATAATGTGCTTTATCGATAGGGTTATCATAATTTTCATTAAGAAAATTATTAAGAGTGCTAGCTTCATCTTCTTCGTCATTACTTTTTGTTGTAAGAGTTTTCTTACAGCTAGTACTGATTAGAGTAGAACCTGGGAAGCGCATACAATCCAAATTAGCATCAGATTCCTGCTCTAGCCATTGTAAAAAATAATTTCTGCTATACCCTTCTAAAAGAGGGCTTGCTAGATGAAACATTTTTTCTTTAAGAGGACGACCTGTTTCTTTTAAGGTGATAAAAAAATCTTGAAATGCACCTGATAAATAGGGTTGTAAATGAATATCCATTGCCAGCATAATGCGCTGAGTATGGTTGCCTAAATTATTGGGGTTTGCTTTGACATTAAGTGTTAGCTGTCGCCAATTAATGAAGGGGTCTTTGGCTTTGGTATTAGTCTTTGAATCTGAAAGAAATGATGTCACATTAATTATCCTGCAAAAAAATCTTAAATCACTATAAACTTACATTAAGTTACTTTATAAGAAAAAGGGAGGATATACAAAAATCTTCTCCAAATCCTATTCTATTATCTATTATTCCTACTAAGTAGAAGGTCGTAATAAATCTAACAAAATAAACGAGCAAAATATTAGATTTATTGTCTCCTCTTACTTAGTAACACCCTATGACTCAATTAAAGCAAGGAATCTTCTAAAATCCCTATGGCTAATTTCAATACGCATCTTACTGTCGCCGCCGTCGCTTCTGGTCTCTTATCTACTTTATGTTTACAAGTGGGTTTTATTGGAACCAGTGATGCCTTATCACTAACACTGGCTGGTACAATAGGAGGAATTTTACCCGATGTTGATTTACAGCACTCCTATCCTAGTCGAATAATATTTTCTTTGTTGGGAATCATTGTTGCTTTTTTATGGGTTTTTTCAATGAAAGATCAACTCAGTATTATCGAATTATGGATAATAGGGGGGATTATCTATGCTGTTATTCGTTACCCTGTGTGGATTATTTTCCATCAATACACCAAACATCGTGGTGCTATTCATTCTCTTTTAGCCGCATTTTGTTTTGCTATTTTTACCACCTCTGCTAGTTTTCATCTTTTAGGGAAAACTGCCTTTCTGTCTTGGTTTATCGGGTTGCTGGTATTTTATGGTTTTATTATCCATCTGTTACTTGATGAACTCTACAGCGTTGATTTTATGAACCGCAGAATTAAACGTTCTTTCGGAACAGCGATGAAGATTATTGATATAAAACAATGGGGGATATCGGGTCTACTTATTATCAGTGGGGTGATATCACTTTCATTTGCACCCAATGCAAACAAATTTCTCGATACGATTAGCGCCCCCCAAACATACCAAATCATCTGGCAACGTATGCTACCAGATGATTTGTTGATTCACTTTAAGTAAAGAATATTATTTAACAGGATAAATTAAGGGTTTATGTCCTAAAGAAGTGACATTTGCTTTCCAATTTTCAAGTTTTGTTGCCCCAACTGGCCCTACCATAACGCGATACCATGTTCTTCCTTTAACATGCCGCTTTTCAACATAAGCAGTCATTCCTTTGCGTTTTAAACGCCCCCGAGTACGATCTGCTTGATAGCGTTTTTTATAGGATGCAACCTGTAATAAATAAGCAGGTTGCCCTGCAACAACATTGCTTTTCTCTACCGTCGCCTCTTTGGGTTTAACGCCCTCTTTTTCTTCATTTTCAGCCGCTAGCTGTGCTTGTCTTTCCCGTTCTTTCTTTTCTTTTTGTTCCCTAATTTCTTTTTCTGATGGGTTACGAATGGTTTGTATTGGGACATTCAAATCAGGTAACACCGCGTAATAGCTAAAACTAGGACGTTCTTTAACCTCATCTTTCTGATTTTTATCAATCAATGAAGCCACCATCAACTCTTCAGGATCATCCGAGTTTTTCGATGCACCAAAAGGAGAGACAACTTCTCGATCTTTTGCAAACCCCGATTTTTTGGTGACAGCGTTAGTTGTACTCGTTTCTTTTGTCTGTGAAGCATTGGCTTCTTCCACGCTTGGAATACCGCGATTGGCGAAATAGTACATCGCTAAACCAACCAGTAAGCCCATCATAACACCAGATAACATCCACAAAAGCCCATTGCCAAGACCCGAGGGTGTTGCACTCTCTTCCTTAAAATCTACATACATCGACATTCACCCTGTTTAAATTATTTGACCAATTATTGAAAAACTTGTATTAGCCCATCAACCCATATTATTCAAAATTTCCCACAGTATTCAGTCAGCATTCAGCCCCAATATAATTTGTCATATCAAAAATGTCCAATTAATTTGGACGTATTGTCAAAATATAACAAAGCTTTACAGCATATTTAGAGGATCAACATCAACTGACCACCTAATATTCCCAGATTTTTTATAAACTTGTAATTTTCCAATCGCTTGTGATAAAAACTGATGTAAAACAACACGATTGCTTGCGCTCATTAATAATTGAGAACGATAGCGATTGGCTCTTTTTTCCATCGGAGATGGTGCAGGCCCCCATAAGGTAACACCTGCATTTTGACAGTCCGACAAAGAGAGATCATCACTTAATTGCTGTAAAAAAGCTAATCCATTGGTTTTATCGGTAGCCGTCACTCGAATTAACACCTGAAAACCAAAGGGAGGATAATCCCACCGTTGTCGTTCAGACAATAATTGTTTTGCAACGTTCAAATAACCTTTGCTTAATAAGTTAAGCAATAAGGGATGCTCAGGTTGTGATGTTTGCAATATCACTCGTCCTTTACTTTCTCCTCTACCTGCACGACCACTGACTTGAACAATCTGCTGTGCTAATTGTTCTTGTGCGCGATAATCAATACTGAATAGGGATCGATCAATATCTAAAATCCCAACCAGAGTCAATTTTGGAAAATCATGCCCTTTGGTTAACATTTGTGTACCCACTAATATCACAGGCTTTCCTTGGTACACAATAGCTAGTTTACTATCCAATGCACCTTTTCGATTGGTGGTATCTCGATCAATACGAACCACAGGAACAGCAGGAAAATGAGTTTGCAATACGTGCTCAATACGTTCCGTTCCTTGACCTAAGGTTGTTATGCCAGAATCATTACAATCAGGACAATTCGTACCAGCATATTCTTCATATTCGCAATGATGACAGATTATTTTTTTAATCCCTGCATGATAAGTCATGTGCGTATCACAAGCTTGACAAATAGCATGCCAACCACAGGTTGGACAATACAGCACAGGAGAAAAACCACGGCGATTTAAAAACAACATGACCTGATTATCAGCATTAAGGTGTTTTTCTATTTCTTCTAATAAGAAAGCTGAAATACCTGCTTCAAGCCTCATATTACGAATATCTTGTACCAAAATATCAGGTCGAATACGCGCACTAGGGCGACTATTAAGCCGCAAATAATGATAACGCTCACGCTCCACATTTTGCAGAGATTCCAAAGCAGGTGTTGCACTGCCTAAAATAATGGGAATATTCAAATCATAAGCACGTTTTACTGCCAAATCACGCCCATGATAACGAAATTGATGTTGCTGTTTAAAAGAATCATCATGCTCCTCATCTACCACAATAATGCCTAAATTTCCCAATGGAGCAAACACCGCAGAACGTGTGCCAATCAGAATTTTTATTTTATTATTTTGTACCCCTTGCCAAACAAAGCTTCGCTCACCATCAGATAAGGAAGAATGCAATAGAGCAATGCTATATTGAGGAAAATAACGTTGAAACCGTCTTAATATCTGTGAAGTTAAACCAATCTCAGGCACTAAAATCAAAACCTGTTGACCTGCATTTAAAATAGGTTCAACAGTACGCAAATAAATCTCTGTTTTACCACTGCCTGTTATACCGTGCAATAAAGTCGGTTTGACTTTTTTAGCTTGGTAAATAATAGCAAGCTGCGCTAAGACCTCTTGTTGCTCTTGGGTTAAAATAATTGCTTTTTTCTTAGGCAATCCAATAGCAGCAACACTGGGTAAAGTACTAGATTCAATATCAACCTTTTGATTAATAAGTAACTGTTTCTTTTTTAATTGATTCAAAAAACTTCGCCAATTCATCACCCCCTCTGATGCTAACCCTTGTTGAATATACTGTTCACTGAGCCAATCATTACTGGCGAATTTAAGCATAAATTTCCATACTAAACGTTGCTTATAGGCACGTTTTAACAACGTATCCGCTTGATCTAATAATTCCCCATTCACCTTCCATACTGTCATAGAAGGTAACGGCTTACCTTTGCGTAGCAGGACGGGAATCGCATTAAAAATAACCGAACCAATGGGGTGATGATAATAGCGACTTGCCCAATGCAATAATTTAAGTGAGTTCTCCTCTAATATCGGTGTTTTATCTAACACCTTTTGGATTGAACGCAGTTTTTTAACCTCACTTTTATCCGTTATTTCAACCACAATACCCAAACTAACACTATGACCTAATGGCACACGAACACGACAGCCTATCTGCACCTCAACCCCATCAGGACATTGATAATCCAATAAAGAATAAAATGGACGATTTACAGCAACCCGAAGGATATTTTTAACGGCAGTCATAATGAGAAATCTAAAGGGGTAAAAATTGACAATCATTGGGATTTAATGACAAATTGTCAGTTTTCAAATCCGCAACAAATAAAGTAAATAAAATCAAAAATAATAAAAAGATTTATAAAAACAATAACTTATTTTATTTTTTCAATCAAATTAAAAAAGTTGGCATCGCAATTGCATTATTACTATCAATTGCATGGTAAACAACAGAAAAAAGAATTTACCAGCAAGCCCCTGAGATTAAGAGCAATTTATAAATACCAAAAATAAAAACATTGCCGATCTCATCCGAGACCCTTGCTTTCCCCGGCAAGGGTCTCTTTTTTTGTCTTTAATCAATTCAATTGCCTCTATCACCACATAAAAATATGTATCGCAATCAATGATAAAAAAAAGAAGTAAAGTGAAGCACTGCACAATATAATAATACAAACTTATCCACTACTCTCAACTACCCTTTCTACTTTAGAAAGTCGCTAAAACTAGTTGTTAATAATAAGATTATGTCTTTCAAAAAATCACTCTTAAAAAAATAATGAAAAAAGTTATCCCAAACTTATCCACAAGATAAAGGGTGGGGAAAACACAATATATAGCGGTTGACGTAATGACAATATACATTTTATAGTAT
>JALVEA010000016.1 GCA_027008665.1 Thiotrichaceae bacterium
CAGGATTTTAGACCCTCGTATTGGTGACAGTATCCCATTACCAGAGTACGCCACAGAAGGCTCGGCAGGAATGGATTTACGTGCTTGTATTGATAAGACATTGATTATAAAAGCAGGTGAGACAGAACTAATTCCCACAGGGATTGCAATTCATATTGGTGATCCTTCTATTGCCGCCACTATTTTACCCCGTTCTGGACTCGGTCATAAGCATGGGATTGTGCTAGGAAATCTTATTGGTCTTATTGATTCAGATTACCAAGGACAACTCTATATCTCCTGCTGGAACCGCAGTCAAAAAGATTTTAGTATTGAAATTGCAGATCGCATTGCACAACTGGTTTTTGTGCCTGTATTGCAAGTGCAACTAAAGCAAGTTGAAAGTTTTAATAGTCGTAGTATCCGTGCTGAAGGAGGCTTTGGGCATTCAGGTAAACAGTAAGGTTTTACTGATGCTTAGCCTTAATTTAACAGATATTACACATTCATCTTGAGCTTTTTCTCTCGACAAGCTAAATTCCCTGCCTGTTCATTTTAAATTCATAAGGAATAAGCCGATTGAATGCTTATTCCTAACTACTTAAGCGCGAATATACTCATGATTTCTACTGCCAATATTACTATGCAATTTGGGGCCAAGCCTCTATTTGAAAATATCTCTGTCAAATTTGGTCAAGGTCACCGTTATGGTTTAATTGGTGCCAATGGTTGCGGCAAATCAACCTTTATGAAAATTTTATCAGGTGAATTAGAACCGACATCTGGCAATGTTTCTATGGATCCCGATGAAACCTTTGCGGTTTTGGGACAAGATCAGTTTGCTTTTGAAGAATTTACTGTCCTTGATACGGTTATTCAGGGGGATACTCGGCTTTGGAAGGTTAAAGAGGAACGTGATCGCATTTACTCTTTGCCTGAAATGAGCGAAGAAGAAGGGATGCTAGTGGCTGATCTGGAAATTCAGTTTGGCGAAATGGACGGTTATACCGCAGAGTCAAGAGCAGGTGAATTATTATTAGGGGTGGGCATCCCGCTTGAACAACACACAGGCCCAATGAGTGCCGTTGCACCCGGTTGGAAACTGCGGGTCTTATTGGCACAGGCATTATTTGCTGATCCTGATATTTTATTGCTCGATGAGCCGACGAATAACCTTGATATTAATACTATTCGCTGGTTAGAAAATATTATTGTAGAACGCAAAAGTACCATGGTCATTATCTCGCATGATCGCCATTTCTTAAACACTGTTTGTACCCATATGGCGGATTTAGATTATGGAGAATTACGCCTTTATCCTGGAAATTATGACGAGTATATGTTTGCCGCAACCCAAGCACGCGAGCGTTTACTGTCTGATAATGCTAAAAAGAAAGCAAAAATTGCAGAGCTAAAAGAATTTGTGAGTCGCTTCTCTGCCAATGCATCGAAAGCAAAACAAGCTACCTCACGCGCTCGACAAATCGATAAAATAGAGCTAGCTGAAGTCAAGGTTTCTAGTCGTGTTAATCCTTATATTCGCTTTGAGATAGAGAAAAAACTATTCCGTCAAGCTTTAGAAGTTAAAGGATTAAGCAAACATTATGATGATGATCCCGCTTTATTTAAAGATTTTGATTTAATGGTTCAAGTGGGTGAACGTATTGCGATTATTGGCGCTAATGGGGTCGGTAAAACAACCTTATTACGCTGTCTTAATGGCGATTTAGAAGCAAGTTCAGGAAAGATAAAATGGTCAGAAAATGCTAATATTGGTTATTATGCACAGGATCATGCAATTGATTTTGCAGAAGATATTAGTCTCTTTGACTGGATGAACCGTTGGCGGGGTGAAAATGATGATGAACAGGTAGTGCGTGGTACATTAGGGCGTTTATTGTTTTCTAAGGCGGATAGTGAAAAATCAGTCAAAGTGATTTCGGGTGGTGAACAAGGCAGAATGTTATTTGGTAAGCTCATTTTGCAAAAACCTAATATCATGTTAATGGATGAGCCAACGAATCACCTTGATATGGAGTCGATTGAATCACTTAACCTTGCATTAGAAAATTACAAAGGGACTTTATTGTTTATCTCCCATGACCGTGAGTTTGTTTCTTCCATCGCAACTCGCATTATCGAAATAACGCCCGAAGGTATTATTGATTTTCAAGGGACTTATGATGAGTATTTACAAAGTCAAGGATTGTAAAAAAAGTACTTAACAACAAAATTGCTTCTATTTGCTATGCTTGGAACTTCCTACTACCTTCAACACGGATCAAAGTGATGACTCATATTAGTTTAAAGCAAGCATGGCAAGGGTCTGCCGATTGTAATAGTTGCACATTGCGTAATTCAGTATTATTTTCTGGTTTGACCGAAGAGGATTTTCACTCCTTGCATAAACCAATTGATCAATTTAATTTGAGCATTGGGACAAAAATATACGGAGCCGAAGATCCCCCTAAATATATGTACACGTTACGAACTGGCTTAGTAAAACTAGTTCAATATTTACCTGATGGAAATCAACGTATTGTTCGTATTTTAGGCGACTCAGATGTGCTTGGCTTGGAGACCTTGCTTGATGGCAATTATGACCATGATGCTATTGTACTGCAAGAAGCTGAAGTATGTCGTTATCCTACTAGTGCAGTCGAAGAGCTTTCCGTTAAAAACCCACATCTTTATCGTGAATTAATGGTGCGTTGGCAACACGCTTTGAAGGAAGCAGATAGCTGGGTAACAGAACTTTCTACAGGCTCCGCTAAAAAACGTGTCGCTCGCTTGATCTTAAGATTAAGTAAACGCTATGGTAAAAATAGTTGCTCTTTATTTAGTCGAGAAGATATTGGTGCAATGCTTGCAATCACAACAGAAACAGCCAGTCGAACCATTGCGGAGTTCAAACGTCAGCATTTAATTGTTGCCACAGAACCTAACCAGTATTTATGTGATTTAATAAAACTAGAAGAAATTGCATATAGCTAGAAAGTTTAGGTTTTAAAAGTTATATCAACTATTATTGGTATAATTTTTTCAAATAAGACACGCCACCTAATTGTTTCATTTGTTTTAATATCCAACGTTGTCTTTTTTTAAGGCTTTTACTTGGATTATGTATATCTGATTTGGCGGGAGTAGGTAACACTGCTGCTAAATAAGCCGCTTCCTCGCGGGTTAAATCTTTGGGTGCTTTGCGAAATAAGCGTTGACAGGAGGCCTTGACTCCAAAAGTGACATCGGCAAACTGAGCTACATTCAAATACACCTCCAGAATGCGTTTTTTTGACCAAACCATTTCAAGTGATAGTGCAATAAAGGCTTCTAGCACCTTGCGCTTATAGCTACGCCCATTCCATAAAAATAAATTTTTAGCCAATTGTTGGGTTAACGTACTCGCCCCACGAATACTACTTTTTCGATGATAAGCATCAGAAATCACTTTACGCAATTCAATGGTATCGATTCCCCAATGATTTGGAAAACGTTGATCTTCTGCGGTTATAACAGCAAGTGCTATTTCTGGGGAAATTTCTTCCCAATTAATCCATTCATAACGTGCAGGCTTGTAAATTTTAGGAGCATGAGCAGCGAGTTGATTTTGATGCCAAATAAAAGATGAGGTCGGTAAAGGAAGCCATCGAAACACAATCAGAAGGGCTAAATAGAAAAGAATAATGCTAATAAACACCCATTTAAGTAGCTTAAGAAATTTAAGTATCAACGCAGGAAGCAAGCCTAACAATAGCCATTTAGACGCTGATAATAAAGCCACTCCCCTAAAGGATGCTATGTTTTTAGTCGATACGGCGCTTTGAATAACTCGATTAATCTTCATAAAATGACTACTAAAAATTAGGGTTAGGAACCTCTTTAACTTCAACTCTATAGCGACTAACTTAAACTAATAGCCAACTATCTCAATGGCTTATCATTCTTGTTGTTAACTATAAGATAGTTTTATATATAATACATAATAAACTATAGTATCAACCTCTTATCTTGTTTTTCTATTATTCCATCATAAAAACAGCTTACACTTAGTGTTTAAAACAATAATAAAATTTGGAAAAAATTATGTCTAAAACAGGAATAACTACACTCTTTATTTTTACTTCTTTACTGTTTTTATCTGCTTGTGGGGGTAAAAATACATCAACGGCCGTTACGGATAAGCCTACTGATCTTTTTGAGTACGAACAGCGCACATTAGATCAAGCAAAGGCACTGGAAGAAGCGCTTAAAAAATCATCCAATCATGGTGATCAATTGGGTTTATTAGAATAAAAAAGTGCTATTCATGCGTCCTCAATGCTGCTGTTAATAGTTTGGCGGTAACATCCACAACAGGAATAACACGTTCATACCGCATACGTTTAGGACCGATAACACCTAAAACACCCATTTGATCATCATCTAGCTGATAAGGAGCGGTAACGACACTACAATCATCAAAAATAGTATAGCCCGATTCTTTGCCAATAAATATTTGTATCCCCTCTGCTTGTAAACATTTATCAAGCAAACTTAATACATCTCGCTTTTGATTAAAAGCTGCAAATAATTGGCGAAGTTTCTGGATATCTCCTAAATCATCGTATTCCATTAAATTCGTTTTACCTGCAATCACACAACTTTTAGTGCTATCTTTATCGCCTAAATCTAAGGCTTTTTCACCCAGAGCAATTGCAGAAACCATCATCTGATTCATGTCTTTATGCACTTGCTTAATGTCTTTTAATAAAACATTTCGTGCCTGCGAGAGACCTTTTCCGACAAGAATATCATTCAAATAATTACTTGATTGCTGTAGTTCAGCACTACTAAATTCTCGCTCAACCTGAATAATACGGTTTTGCACATCATTATTCGTTAGCACCAATACCACCAAAACTTGAGTGGCTGAAAGCTGTAAAAACTCGATATGACGAATAGCGATAGCTCGCGCTCTAGGAACGCTAATAATACCTGCAAATTGTGTTAGTCCTGACAAAAGCCCTGATGCTGATTGGATTAGAGTGTTTGCCGATTGCTGGCTATTAAATTTGTTTTTAACCATGTCTAAAATAGAGCGATCAAGCGGGTTAATATCAACCATTGTGTCAACAAATAAACGATACCCACGCGAGGTTGGAATGCGCCCCGCAGAACGATGTGGCGCATGAATATAGCCATTTTTTTCTAAAGATGCCATTACATTGCGTATTGTTGCTGAGCTAAGTTGTAAACCACTGCGGCGCGCTAAGGCAGTTGAGGCAACAGGATTCCCATCTTCAATATAACCTTCAACCAAGACTTTTAATAAATATTTAGCGCGATCATTTAAATCTGCTGTTTGGTTAGGCATATTATTTATGTTCCTGATATGATGTTAGAACGAAACGTAGGGAGTTCATAATTACAACAGATAGACTGCCTGTCAAGAACCTAAATATCACAATTATTATGACCGCATTTGCCACCATTGGTTTATTTTCTAAAGATAATGATGAAAAGATCAAGTTAGCACTGAAAACATTATATCATTTCTTTGCACAACCTAGCTTTCAACTTTATGTTGATAAAATTTCTTCTAAATTCCTCGATATAGAAGCCATAAAGACAGAGGAAATGGTTGATAAAATTGACATTGCTATTGTCGTCGGTGGTGATGGAACATTACTAAAAATTGGTCGATTTTTGAGTGAATATCACATTCCTGTTATCGGAATTAACTTAGGGCGCTTAGGCTTTCTCGTTGATATTTCCCCAGAGCAAATTGTGACACAACTTGATGCTATTTTTAAAGGACACTACAC
>JALVEA010000017.1 GCA_027008665.1 Thiotrichaceae bacterium
ACCGGAGTGGACGAACCTCTGGTGTACCGGTTGTCACGCCAGTGGCATAGCCGGGTAGCTAAGTTCGGACAGGATAACCGCTGAAAGCATCTAAGCGGGAAGCCCCTTCCAAGATGAGTATTCTCTGTGGACTTGATCCACCTAAAGGGCTGTTGAAGACTACGACGTTGATAGGCATCATGTTGAAGCGCAGTAATGTGTGAAGCTAAGATGTACTAATTGCCCGTGAGACTTGATTCTATAACCTTAAGCGGTTTGTTGAGAGAAAATTTAGGCTAGATACAACGCCATAAAATAGAAATTTACTACAATCCTAAGTATTTGATCATGTTGATAAGCACTCTTAAACAGAGTTGAAAGAGTCATTATCAGCATAATGATCAAGCCAGTTTTCCTGGTGACCATAGAGACATTGAACCACCTGACTCCATCTCGAACTCAGAAGTGAAAAGTGTCATCGCCGATGATAGTGTGGGAGTTCCCATGTGAAAGTAGGTCATCACCAGGTTGATACTTTAAAGCCTTGTTATTTTTTAACAGGGCTTTTTTTATGGAAGGAATAAAATATTTTAGTGAGTGAATTTTAATAAATAGGTCGAAATATTAAGACTCGTTTGTGTTGTTCATAGCTTGTTTTTTAAACTAGCTTATCTCAATCGGTATATAGTTATTCCGCTCAATCAATGGAATACTTCGGCAAAGTATAGGAGAGAATGATTAATAACCTTACTAAAATGATGTTTATACCCTTTTTGGAGTGTTAATTTGATATTTATTGTTGTATTCTCCCCACAAATATTTAAGGTGTTGATAGAGATCAAAGAACTGATGTCAACACATCTATAGGCTTATAATTTAAACTTCCTTGAGGACTTGAGATGGCGCATAGTGCAGTAGGCTCAGCTGAGCAATATAACTATGATATCGTGAAGAAATTTGCGATTGCCGCGTTAATATGGGGCGTAGCTGGAATGACAACCGGTGTGTATATCGCTTCAGAATTAACGTGGCCATTTTTGAACTTTGATATTGCTAATATTACTTTTGGTCGATTGCGACCAGTGCATACTAGCGGTGTTATTTTTGGTTTTGGCGGTAATGCTTTATTTGCAACATCTTACTATGTTGTTCAGCGAACCTGTCAGACTCGTTTGTGGGGTGGCACAATGCTACCTAATATAACCTTCTGGGGTTGGAATATAGCAATTTTAATCGCTGGTATTGGATATACTTTTGGGATCACTCAAGGGCGTGAATATGCAGAGCCAGAATGGTATGTCGATTTACTAATTGCTGTGATATGGGTGTTATATTTTGTTATTTTCACCGCAACCATTATGCGCCGTAATCAACCACATATCTATGTTGCTAATTGGTTTTATATGGCATTTATTTTAGCAACCGCATTACTGCATATCTTTAATAACCTTGCAATGCCAGTTAGTTTAACAGGTGCGAAGTCTTATAGTTTATTTGCAGGGGCTCAAGATGCGATGACGCAATGGTGGTATGGTCATAATGCAGTAGGGTTCTTCCTCACAGCGGCTTTTTTAGGAATGATGTATTATTTTGTTCCTAAACAAGCAGGTCGTCCTGTTTACTCTTATCGTTTATCAATTGTTCATTTTTGGGCATTAGGCTTTATGTATATGTGGGTTGGGACTCATCATTTACATTGGACAGCGATTCCTGATTGGACATCCTCTTTAGCGGCTGCATTCTCAATTCTTCTTTTAATGCCTTCATGGGGTGGGATGATCAACGGTATTATGACGCTGTCGGGTGCATGGGATAAGTTACGCACTGATCCTATTATGATGTTTATGATTACCGCGCTATCTTTTTACGGTATGTCTACCTTCGAAGGACCAATGATGGCACTGAAATCAGTGAATGCATTATCTCACTATACAGACTGGACGGTTGGACATGTACATTCGGGGGCATTAGGTTGGGTTGCAATGATTTCTATTGCATCTTTTTATCACATGATTCCAAGACTGTGGAACACTACTCTTTACAGCATGAAGCTTGTTAAAATCCATTTCTTTCTAGCAACTATTGGTACACTTCTATATATCACATCAATGTGGGTATCAGGTATTGGTCAAGGTATGCAGTTACGTGAATTTGATGAATTTGGTAATTTGGCAAACACCTTTATTTCTACGGTTGAATTTATGCATTATCCATTAATGGCTCGTGCAATCGGTGGGATATTCTTTGTCGCTGGTATGTTACTTATGGTCTATAACGTTTATATGACTGTTCGTACTGCAAAGCAAGAAGATCAAGCCGCAGCAACTGCCATTTCACAAGCATAAAGATTAGGAGATCAAAATGTTAAAACATGAAAGTATTGAAACGAATACGGGTCTGCTTATCATCCTGACGTTAGTTGCTATTGGTATTGGTGGTCTAGTAGAAATTGTTCCTCTTTTTTATATTGATGGAACAGTAGAAGAAGTAAAAACCGCTGATGGTAAAGATGCCGTTCGACCTTATACCCCATTAGAATTACGTGGTCGTGATATTTACATTAGAGAAGGCTGTTATACCTGTCATTCACAAATGATTCGTCCCTTTAGAGATGAAGCGCTACGTTATGGGCATTATTCACTCGCAGCAGAATCGCAGTATGATCATCCATTTCAGTGGGGATCAATGAGACGTGGACCTGATCTAGCACGAGTGGGTAAAAAATACTCTAATGGATGGCATGTAAAGCATCTTACTCGACCAAGATCAGTTGTTCCAACCTCTATTATGCCTAACTACCCTTGGTTGATGGAGCATGATTTGAGTTATGGTGATGTTAAAGAGCGCATGCTGGCATTAAAACAAGTTGGTGTTCCTTATTCTTTAACACAGGTTGAGTTCGATGCAAATGTCGAGAAATTTGGCAAGGAAGTTGCTGAAAAATTGGATATAAGTAAAGCGGATGAAAACCTGATGGCGCAAGCTAAGTCAATGAATACGGACGGTGATTCCAATCGTATTACAGAGATGGAAGCACTTGTTGCTTATTTGCAAGTGCTAGGTACGATGGTTGATTTTAAACAACATGATGAACATGACTTCATTAAGTTTAGATAAAAATCAAGCTAAGCAAGCTAATAGGGCTGGTAATAATCTAGGAGATCGATATGTATGACATCTTGATATGGTTTACTGATCTTGGTAATAGCAAAATTGCAGCTCTATTAATATTCTTCCCGATTTTTGTTGGTATTATTTTGTATGTTTATACCAATAAAAAACGCAGCAAAAGATTGGAGTCTTATAAATATATTCCGTTTGATGATGATCAGGATGAGATTCCAAGCAAGAAAAATTAAAGTTTTATATTAACTTTAGTGTTTCTTCCTTACTTTAAAGAAGGTAAAAAATAATGGCTGAAAAAGATCCGATTACAGGTGTAGAAACAACGGGGCACGTTTGGGATGACACCTTACAAGAGTTTAATAACCCCCTTCCACGTTGGTGGCTTTGGGCATTTTATGGGACAGTAATTTTTGCAATCATTTACTGGACGATTTACCCGTCTTGGCCAATGGGGAAATCCTATTTAAAAGGTGTTGGTAATACGATTACCTATAAAACGGATGCAGGTGAAGAGGTAACGACTCACTGGAATACCCGTGCTTTATTGCAATATGAAATGCAAAATGGTGAGGCTGCTCTAGCACAAAAGGCTGAATTAGCAAAGATTGCAAGTGCTAGCTATGAAGACATTGCAAAAGATGCGGATATGCAAGCTTTTGTACAATCATTCGGCAAAGGTATTTTTGGCGATTATTGTGCAGCTTGTCATCAAACGGGTGGGGTTGGTGTTATTGGTTCTTATCCTAATCTAACGGATGATGCATGGCTTTGGGGGGGGGAAGCCGCGGATATAGAAAACACGATTAAAAATGGTCATATTGGTAATATGCCTGCTCATAAAGGAGTACTTTCTGAAGCTGAAATTACACAACTTGGAAACTATGTTTTAAGTCTTTCTAAAGAACCTTCTGATGCTGCATTAGCAGCAAAAGGTAAGGTGCTTTTTGAAGGTAAAGGTTCTTGTTTTGCTTGTCATACTAAAGAAGCAACAGGAATGAAAGCATTGGGTTCTGCTAATTTAACGGATCAAATCTGGACGATTGCTGACGTTAAAGGTCAAAAGTCTGCTGAAGCTGAACTTGCTGCGGTTAAGTCTGTTATTTCAAATGGTGTGAAACGTCAGATGCCAGCTTGGAAATCGCGTCTTGATGAAACGCAAATTAAGGTATTAGTGGCTTATATTAGTTCATTTAGTAGTAAATAAGAGTATAGTTTCTAATACTATTTCTTTATTGAAGTGATAAAAAGTACGAGCGGTTACCTGTTCGTGCTTTTTTTTTGAAAATTACCAGCAAGACCTAGGATAGCTGTATTGCGTTTTATTAAGGAATTTTTATACAACTAAACCTATGATGTATTGCATATTCTTACGTAAATCACAACAGAGGTAATAACTATTATGCAAGAAAGCCCAATTCAATTTGTAGAATACAGTGAAGTGATACATCCACGTTCTATAAAAGGTCGATTTCGTAACTTAAAATCTTATATTCTAGTGCTTGCTTATGCGGTATTTTTCTTACTTCCTTGGTTACGTTGGGAACGTACCATTGGTTCTGATCAAGCGGTTGTTTTTGATTTAGCCACTTTACGTTTTTATATTTTTGATTTTGTGGTGCATCCACAAGATATCTATTGGCTTTCCATTTTATTATTTTTTGCTGCTGTTTTTCTCTTTTTTGTTACTACTTTGGCTGGGCGAGTTTTTTGTGGCTATTTTTGTTTTCAAACTCTGTGGACGGATGCCTATCGCTGGATAGAACATACGATTCAAGGTGATCGTATTAAACGTATACGCCTCGATAAGCAAGGATGGAATAAAGAAAAAATTATTAAAAAAGCGCTGACACATTTCTTTTGGTTGCTTTTATCTTTTTTAACAGGTTTAAGTTTTGTTCTTTACTGGGGAGATGCTTTTGAGCTCTCTGCACGTTTTTTTATGGGGACAGCACCTGCGGCTGCCTATATCACGACTTTGATTCTTACAGCAAGCACCTACCTTGCCGCTGGGTTTGCACGGGATGCAATTTGTCGTCATGTTTGTCCTTATGCTCGTTTTCAAAGTGCCATGTTTGATGAAAATACCTTGATTGTTTCTTATGATTATATTCGTGGTGAAGCAAAAGAAGGACGTGCAAAGCCAATAAAAGACCTTAAAAAATTAGATGTGCGTCAAGAAAAAGGGGTAGGGGATTGTGTTGACTGTGGTTTATGTGTTCAAGTTTGTCCTATGGGAATTGATATTCGTGATGGCTTGCAAATAGACTGTATTCACTGTGCATTATGTATTGATGCCTGTGACAAGATTATGGATGCTCGTGGTTGGGATAAAGGGTTAATAAAATATACCTCTGATAATAATTTGCACGGGAAAAAGAATAAATATATCAATGTACGTTCAGTGGGTTATGGGATAGCCTCATTGCTTGCGCTTGTGATTTTATATCTTAGTATCACAGGAAGCTCATTATTGAATGTTTCCGTCTCACAAACACGACAGCCTTTATTTGTTACTATGGGTGATGGAAGAATAAAAAATTCCTATCATTTCAGCTTTATTAATAAAACCAGAAAGCCTGCCAAGTTAGAATTATCATTAGAAAATCTTGAAGGCGCAGAAATTAGTTTGGGGAAAATTGAAACTATTAAGGT
>JALVEA010000018.1 GCA_027008665.1 Thiotrichaceae bacterium
TTGATCCTCATAATCAACTGCAATCAATAAAGTAATCGCACCGCCATAACCTTGTAAAGTCGTTGCTCTAAAAATAGCGGCAACGGGTTTACCTTGTTTAGATTTTGCTAGGTAAACAGTCGCATCTTTTGGCAATCCTATTTCATTGGCAGCAATGATTTTATTATCTACATTTAAGTCATTGCTATAGCGTGAGACATCTAAGACTTGATTCCATTTTTTTTGTAATTGCAGACGTTGATTTTCAGCAATTTGATCTTTAGTGATTAAATTAGCAGTAGCAACAAATAACACCCCAATCAGCGCATAAAAACCTAATAATAGACTCGATTTACGCATTGCGTTAAATAATCGTTTCATGAT
This sequence comes from Thiotrichaceae bacterium, assembly GCA_027008665.1. GTDB lineage: Bacteria > Pseudomonadota > Gammaproteobacteria > Thiotrichales > Thiotrichaceae > JAGLBW01. The sequence continues at coordinate 364 of JALVEA010000018.1, forward strand.
TTCTTCTCTGATTTTGCACCAAAAACGCGCGGTTGAGTGAAATAATCAATCATTGGAACCGACATATTCATAATTAAAACTGAAAATGCAACCGCATCAGGGTAATTTCCCCATGTACGAATGACATAGATAAAAAAGCCAATACTCGCACCATAAAATAACTGACCACGCGGAGTAGTAGAGGCAGAAACAGGGTCGGTGGCAATAAAAAAAGCACCGAGCATGGTTGCGCCACTGAATAAATGAAATAAGGATGACGGGTGTGTATCAGGTTCTATCCAGCCAAAAATTGTCGCTGTCATGGCAAGTGCAAATAATAAGGAAACGGGAATGCGCCAATTAATAATGCCTTTATACAAAAGCCATAAACCACCGATTAAATAGCTTAAACTGATCCATTCCCATGCTTTTCCTGAAACTAAACCATAAGGGCGAGTTTGCATAATTTCCGAGAAATAATGCCCTGCTTTTAATTCTATTTTCACATCATCTAATGGGGTTGCCATTGTCATCGCATCCCATTGGTCTAAGTTATAAAAAACCTCAAAGCCATTAAAAACAATGTGTAAGGATTCTAATAAAGAAGGTAAATAGCCATCCATAAAATGTGGCTGAATCCATTGTGTCATTTGCAAAGGAAAGGAAACAATCAATACTGCAAAGCCAATCATGGCAGGGTTAAAAGGATTGTAGCCTAAGCCACCATAAAGATGTTTTGCAATCACAATCGCAAAGAATAAACCCACCATTAAAATCCACCAAGGAGCAAGTGGCGGTATCGTTAGCGCAAATAAACAGGCAGTGACAACAGCGCTGTAGTCGGATAAAAAAGGTTTAATTGGGCGTTTGCGTAACCATAGTGAAATCACTTCAAAACTAAGGGCAATCACAATAGCAAGAATAATATTAATCAATACACCCCAGCCATAAAAAAAGAACATTACCGCTATACCAGGAATGAGTGCATATAACACCTGCCGCATTATACTTGCAATATTTGATGTGCTGCCTGTAAAGGGGGAGCTGTCGGTTTCAAATTCCATAATCAATGACCACTTTTCACTTGTGCTTCTCTGGCTATTTTTTTCGCTTTAACACGCGCTAAAGCGGCTTTAATTGCATCTGCTTTTGGATCGTTTGCGGATGTCCCACCATTCGCGGCTTTTTTCGCCGCCATTGCTGCCTTTTTCTTTTGTAGTGCTTCTTTATGTTTACGCCGTTTTTCATCACGTTCTTGTTTTTCTCGTGCTTTTCTAAACTCTAAAAACTCATGCCGTTTGCGTGATAAATTGGATTTTTCTAATAGTTTTTCCTGTGCGCGTATTTCAGATTTTGCAAAGCGAAAATAACTGACTAAAGGAATATGACTAGGACAGACAAAATCACAGCAACCGCATTCAATACAACTATTCAGTTTATGCTCTGCCACCCGCTCAAAATCTTTTGCCTGTGTATGCCAATAAAGCTGTTGCGGTAATAATTTTGCAGGGCAAGCTTGCATACATTTCCCACAGCGAATACAGGGCATTTGCGCTTGTGAGGCATGAATGGAATGCGCCTGTTGCAAGGATGCAGTTGAGGCAACTAAAAAGCAATTACTCGCTTTTACCATTGGAGTATTATCATTGCTCAAGGTGATTCCCATCATCGGCCCTCCCATAATCAAGCGTTGTGCTTTACTAGTATAACCACCTGCTTGTGCCACTAAATCACTGACAGGCGTACCGATTAAGGCTTCTATATTTTTTGGTTGTTTGACACCATCACCTGTGATTGTAACGATGCGCGAAATCAGTGGCTCACCTTTGACAATTGCTTTATACATTGCACAGCAGGTGGCGACATTATGGCAGAGAATACCTAAATCTAGCGCTATTCCACCGACAGCCACCTCTTTACCTGTTAAGATCTTAATTAATTGTTTTTCTCCACCGCTAGGATAGAGAGTAGGGATAGCGCAAACTTGTATTTTGTCAAAAGATTTTGAGGCTTGTTGTATTGCAGCAATCGCCTCTGGTTTATTATCTTCAATACCAATTAAGCACTGTTTAGGGTTGAGTAATTTAATTAAGATACGGATACCATCAATAATTTCATCTGCACGTTCACGCATCAAAAGATCATCACAAGTGATATATGGCTCACACTCTGCCGCATTAATAACTAATGTTTCAATCCCTTGCTTTACGGATGAATTGACTTTAACAAAAGATGGAAAAGCAGCCCCACCTAAACCCACCAAACCCGCATTTTCTATACGTTCTAGTAGCTTAGTATTATCGCATTGCTCAAAATCTTTAATCGCTTCTAGTTGGCAATCTCCCCAATCATCTTGACCGTCTAAGATTAGCTCAATACATAAATCTTCCAATGTCGAAGGATGAGGAATGCTATGCTTTTCGATACTAGCAATTGTCCCTGAACTCGGTGCATGGAGGGTTGATCCTAATTGGTCTTTATGCATTTGAGCAATCATTTGCCCTTTAAAAACATAATCACCTTTCTTCACTAATAGCTCAGGTATTGCTCCAATATGTTGCTGTATGGGAATGATTAGGCGTTTAGGTAGTTTAAGTGTTGCAATGGGTCGTGTGGTTGATTCTTTTTTATGAAATTCAGGATGAACACCGCCATGAAATTTCCAATATTTTTGTTCCTTGCTCATGATTTTGCTCTTTCTTTTGTCTCCACTACAACCTTAATTCCTTCTAAAGCACGTACCGCATCACTTGGCTCAGGGTATTTCCAAGTTGCAGGGGTTTCTTTGATCGGTTGCATAATAATACAATCCACAGGACACGGCGGTAGACATAACTCACAGCCCGTACACTCTGATTCAATCACCGTATGCATATGTTTAGCAGAGCCGACAATAGCATCCACAGGGCAAGCTTGAATACATAAGGTACAACCGATGCAATCCTCTTCAATAATCACCGCAACGGTTGGAATATTTGCATCTTTTGCAAGTTCTTCATTTAAAGGCTCAGGCTCTATATCCAATAAATCCGCTAAGGCTAAAATAGTAGCTTCACCACCTGGAGGGCATTGGTTAATACCTATTTCACCTTTAGCAATCGCTTCCGCATAAGGGCGACAGCCTGCAAAACTACATTGACCGCATTGAGTTTGTGGCAATAAAGCGTCAATTTTATCGGTAATCGGATCCCCTTTCACTTTAAAGCGAACCGAGGCATAGCCTAAAACCAAACCAAAAAAAGCCGCAAGCCCTACGATCACGAAGACCGCTGTGCTTATCTCAATGATGTTCGTCATGTTTTAATCAAACCCGTAAAGCCCATAAAGGCCAGTGCCATTAAACCCGCTGTAATCATTGCAATCGCACTACCTTGAAAAACCTCAGGTACATCAGAGGCATTAATCCGCTCACGCATCGCCGCAAATAAAACCAGAATTAAGGTAAACCCCATTGCAGAACCAAAACCATACAAACCTGACTCAATAAAGCCATTTGATTTTTGTACATTTAATAAAGCAACCCCTAACACCGCGCAGTTAGTGGTAATTAAAGGTAAATAAATACCCAAAACATTATGCAATAAAGGACTTGTTTTATGCACGACCAACTCTGTAAAGCCAACAATAGCCGCAATCACTAAGATAAAACTAATGGTTCGCAGATACTCCAAACCATTAGGGACTAGTAGATAAGTGTGAATTAAATAACTCATAATAGAAGAAAGTGTTAACACAAACACGGTCGCCAAGCCCATGCCAATCGCTGTTTCCAGCTTACGAGAAACGCCCATAAACGGACATAGACCCAAAAACTGAGTTAGCACAATATTATTCACCCATACTGTAGCAATAATAATAAATAGATATTCAATCATAGAAAATTTAAAGACAATACCAAAAGAAGCTGACTAGTCTGACATAGCAAACTAAATAAGCCTAATTTATTAATAGAAATACTTAGCAGAATAGAAAAAGACAACGCAGGGTGCATTGACATATCTCACTATTCATCAATAACTTAAATAGATAGAATAAATTATTAAAATAGAACTAGCAAATAACATTCATGTCATAATTCAGGAAGTCACAAAGGATAATTGACTTAAAAAAAGCGAATTTTTTTATAAAAAAAACAAGGATAACAAAACATGAAAACACAATTAATTCTAGCCACTATCGTTTTATCAACCGCCACTTTAACGCTAAGTGGTTGTAACTCTAACTCTGCTAAGGGAGCCGTTGTTGGTGCAGCCGTAGGCGCTGTTGCAGGTAGATCAACAGGAGATCACAGTGATCGGCGTACTAGAGATGGGGCATTAATTGGCGCAACAGCAGGTGCTATTCTTGCTAATTAACTCACTGTAAACAACACTTCTTATACTTTTTACCACTACCGCAATAGCAAAGATCATTACGACCTATTTTAGGTACAGGCTGTACTGCATTTAATTTAGCATTTTGCTCTGCGGTAATTTTTCCTATTTCACTAATAGCTTGACCATTAATACCAACACTAGTCAGCAAAGTAGGGAGTAATTTCCATGCTTGATCAGCACTCATACTGGCATGACCTGCCTGTTGGCTTGCGGCCATTTTTTCGGGTTGGGAAAGTATCATTAATGCAAAAACCAGCATTTTAAGCATCATATCGGCTTTCGAATCCTTCGTTTCAGGGGCTGTAATGGCATGTTCCCAAACACTTTTAAGCCAAACATAACCTCTAAGATAACCTATACAATATTCAATCAGTGCCTTATTCCCCCCTGCTTGTGTTGAATAATCGCAAGAGCTTGGCAATACAATCATTTCATTCTTAAGTTGATCGTTTAACTCATTCCATAAACTGCGAATATTAAAGGTAAAGACCTTACCTAGCTCAGGTGATTTAAAATCAGGCAGTTTGCTATCTTTAAAGAGTAAAGGTTGCCACTCAACAGGACTTAATTTTTCAGGTGAGGATGCAATCGCAAGTACAAAACCATAGGTTTGATAATGTCCAATACTGCTGGCATTGATCTCTGGATTATCTTCAAATAAATCAGCGAATAATCCTGCTGAAAATTCAAGTACTTCTGACATATAAATTTTCCTTTTTAAATATTATACTTTTAAATTCTAACGCTCAAAAACTGCGATTGATTCAACATGGGCAGTGTGAGGGAACATATCCATAATCCCCGCCCCTAATAAGCGATAACCGTGTTGATTAACCAAAGTATCCGCATCACGGGCGAGGGTTGCAGGGTGACAAGAAACATAGACAATACGTTTAGCATTTAGTTTGCCAAAATGCGCGATCACCTCTTTAGCTCCAGAACGCGGTGGGTCAAGCAAAATACAATCATACTTCTGTTTTAACCACGGCTCTCCTTTTAAATCCCCCATTAAATTACAGCTATAATAAG
>JALVEA010000019.1 GCA_027008665.1 Thiotrichaceae bacterium
TGTATTTTCTTCAATAATTTGTCCTGCGTCCATAAAGATAACACGGTCTGCGACTTGTTTGGCGAAGCCCATTTCATGGGTAACGCAGAGCATGGTCATACCGCCTTCATTGGCGAGTTCTATCATGACATCGAGGACTTCTGAAATCATTTCAGGGTCAAGTGCTGAGGTGGGTTCGTCAAATAGCATGATTTTTGGATTCATGCACAGACTACGGGCAATGGCAACACGTTGTTGCTGTCCGCCTGATAGTTGCCCTGGGTATTTATTGGCTTGATCGGGGATTTTTACCCGCTCAAGGTATTTCATTGCGGTGGCTTCTGCTTCTGCCTTGGGGGTTTTTCGTACCCAAATCGGTGCAAGGGTGAGGTTATCTAAAATGGTTAAATGTGGAAATAGATTGAAGTGTTGAAAGCACATGCCAACATTGGTGCGTAGACGTTCTAATTGTTTTACATCGCCTGTAATTTCTTCACCATTGACAATAATCTGCCCTTTTTGATGTTCTTCAAGATGATTAATGCAACGGATAACGGTTGATTTCCCTGAACCTGAGGGGCCACAGATAACAATGCGTTCGCCTTGGGTCACATTAAGATTGATGTCTTTTAGTACATGAAAATCACCATACCATTTATTGAGATTAATCATGCGGATGGCGTAATCTTGTTGTGCTTGTGTTGTTGCTTCACTCATAAAACAGTTCTCAGTTTTGAATATTTACTACAGAGAAAAATCTACCACGGAAAACACAGAATATACGGAAATTATCTTACAAAGATGCAGGGGTGTTTTTTACCTTTTCTTGACGTACTTTGTGAGAGATATGTTTTTTCTCGTTCCTATCCTCCAGCCTAATTTCTGTGTTTTCTGTGTATTCCGTGGTTCTAATTCTTTTATGTTATTAGTTGATCAATCAATTCTTATGCCCTGTATCCAATTTTCTTTCTAATGCCATACTATAACGCGACATGCTAAAGCAGAATATCCAGAAAACAAAGGCGGCAAAGACGAGTCCTTCGGTAAAGAACCCTAGCCATGAGGAATCTGAACCTAATACATTCTCAATAATGGCCAATAGATCAAATAGACCGATAATCAATACCAGTGTAGTATCTTTAAACAGTGCAATAAAGGTATTGACCAAGCCAGGAATAACCAGTTTAAGTGCTTGTGGCAAAATGATTAAAAACATGCTTTTCCAATAGCTTAAACCCATTGCAACGGCGGCTTCGTATTGCCCTTTGGGAATGGCCTGCAAACCGCCACGTACCACTTCTGCAACATAGGCTCCTTGGAATAAAATAATACCAATCATCGCCCGTGCTAATTTATCAAAATCAGACCCTTGGGGTAAGAATAACGGTAGCATAACGGATGCCATAAATAAGACCGTAATCAGCGGTACACCACGCCAAAATTCAATAAAAATAATGCTGATTGATTTTACAATCGGCATTTTTGAGCGTCGCCCTAATGCGAGTATAATTCCTAGTGGTAAGGCGGCTGTAATGCCAACCAATGAGATAATAAGGGTCAACATTAAGCCGCCCCATTTATTTGTTTCTACTTCTGATAGCCCAAAAGAACCGCCATGAATTAAAAAATAGG
>JALVEA010000020.1 GCA_027008665.1 Thiotrichaceae bacterium
GACCAGCAAAATAAATGCACCTAACCAGACTTTTTTAGGCATCTTTTCAATAAAAAGTGGGATGGTTAATGCGATAAGAAGGATGCCAGCCAAATTAGGTCGCCAGTATTCGGTAGGAGGGTAGAAGCCATACATGACTTGACCAAAACGATTAGCAATATAAGCCCAGCAAGCGCCTTTGCCTTCTCCTAAGCATTCCTCTCGGGTATCGGCGACCCAAGTGGCATCAATAAATGCCCATTGGATAACGGGTGGGAATATTTTATAAACAAGATAAAGCCCTAGCAATGTCATCAGGATATTGACAGGACTAGAAAAAAGATTTGTTTTTAGCCAGTGAACCAGTCCTTTAGCATTGCTAGGCGCAGGTAATTCAGGAAGAATTTTATCAGTTACATACATGGTAGAACTCCTATCGCTCAGTCAGCGCCATTTTGGCGTTGTACCAGTTCATAAACAGTGAAATCAGTAAACTTAAGATTAAGTAGACCGCCATGGTCATCATAATAATTTCAACCGCTTGTCCTGTTTGGTTTAAAGTCGTTCCCATAAAAACAGAGACTAGATCAGGGTAGCCAATCGCGGTTGCTAGTGATGAATTTTTAAGTAAATTTAAGTATTGGCTGGTCATTGGCGGGATAATAACGCGCATTGCCTGTGGAATAACCACTAAACGTAGATTTTGTGAGGGCGTTAAACCCAACGACAGAGCCGCTTCTGTTTGCCCATGAGCAACGGCTTTAATGCCAGAACGAACAATTTCAGCAATAAAAGTAGCGGTATAAATAGTTAATGCCAGCAGTAAAGCAAATAACTCAGGAATAATGGTAATACCACCTTTGAAGTTAAAGCCTTTAAGTGTGGGAATATCCCATGTTAATGGGCTACCTGATGCAAAGAAAACGAGCAATGGAGGGAGTATTAATAATGCTATTGAAACAAGAAAGACTGGAAACTGCTCTCCTGTAGCCTCTTGTCGCTTATGTGCCCAGCGTTTAAGGATGAATACTCCAACTAATGCCACTACAAAGGTGAGGGTTGTATAAAGAAATGCACTGGTCGTCACAGGAGCAGGTAGGTATAAACCGCGCACATTAAGAAAGAAACTATCAAACAGTGACAGGCTATTTCTAGCCGAGGGCATGGCACGTAAAACAACGATATACCAAAAGAAAATTTGTAGCAGCAAAGGGATATTACGAAAGGTTTCAATATAAACCGTGGCAAGTTTTGCTAGTAGCCAGTTATTTGATAGCCGAGCGACACCGATGATAAAACCAAGCAAGGTAGCGAAAAATATACCCAGCGCACTCACGAGTAAGGTATTGAGTATACCAACTGTAAAAGTGCGTCCGTAGGTAGAATCGGAGTCAAAAGAAATCAGGCTTTGCAGTATATCAAACCCTGATTTTTCGGACAGAAAGGCAAAACCAGTGGAAATACCCCGCGCTTCCATATTAGTTAAGGTGTTCTGAACAATTGAATAGAGAAAGTAGCCTACGCCAAAAATTAAAAGAGTTTGAAAAAATAAGGATCGATATTTTGGATCGTTCCAAATGGGAGGTTTGCTAGGTTTTAAATTGGTATTGTGTTCAGTCATAAGAGTGGGATACCAGAAAATACTTGAAAAAGGATAATATACAGGAATTTACTGATAGATTAATCATCTCAATAGAAAAATTAGGCAATTAACTGAAAAAATCATTAATCTATAGGCAAAAAAAAGAGCCTGCTTAGCAGACTCTTTATTTGAACTTAGCGGATAGGAGGAGCGTACATAATGCCGCCTTTATTCCAAAGTGCGTTTAAGCCACGTTCAATTTTAAGCGGAGAACCTTTACCAACATTGGCTTCAAAGATTTCACCGTAGTTACCGACTTGACTAATAATATTATAAGACCAAGCATCATCAAGCCCTAGTTTTTCACCTTGTCCACCCATTAAGCGAGCGGTTGCAGGGTCTTTGCTAGATTTTTTGTCTTTGACATTGGCTTTAGTAATACCCATTTCTTCAGCATTGATCATTGCATTTAAAGACCATTTGACAATATTAAACCATTGATCATCGCCTTGACGTACCACAGGGCCTAGAGGCTCTTTAGAGATAACTTCAGGTAGTACAACCGCATCATCTGGCTTAGCTAATTTAATACGTAGTGCATAAAGTTGAGATTGATCCGAGGTCAACATATCACAACGACCTGCTTCAAAGCCTTTAATGGTTTGATCTGAGGTATCAAAAGTGATCGCTTTAAATTTCATATTATGTGCTTTGAAATAATCAGCAAGGTTAAGCTCTGTGGTTGTACCTGCTTGAATACAAACGGCAGCACCGTCTAAATCATTAACACTTTTAACGCCTAGCTTTTTGCTGACCATAAAGCCTTGACCATCGTAATAGTTTACGCCAGCAAAGTTTAATCCTAGAGAAGCATCACGGGTTAATGTCCATGTGGTATTACGAGACAACATATCAATCTCACCTGACTGAAGTGCGGTAAAACGCTCTTTAGCAGTTAATGGATTGAATTTAACTTTTTTTGCATCACCCAATACCGCAGCAGCAACTGCACGGCAGGTATCAACGTCAATTCCTGTCCACTTGCCATCTTTATCGGGGGCTGAGAAACCTGCTAAACCTGTGGTTACACCACATTTTAAAACACCTGCTTTTTTAACATCTTCTAATGTACTCGCATTTACATTAGTAGCAAAAATTGTCGCAATAGCTAACCCTAAGATCATCGTTTTTTTCATATTTGCATCCTTAATTATTAAAAAAATAACTCGAAAGAAGGTTATTCAAAATTTTTTTTTATTACTCAAAAAAACTTTATTTAGTGCCGAGTTACTTGCTGAGCATGATACTCGTAAATAAGGAGATGATACAAGTTAAGACTGGCTCATTTTTTCATCCCTAGGTTGCTGTATCTATTGATTAAGTATTTGTTAATATACTAATTTATATTAAGGATAAGTGATATTGTTAATCATATAGGAGGAAGATTGAGCAAGTAAGGTTTTGTTATATCATTAGTTTATAAACTATCAAAGTAATGGCTTATAAACTAATTATTAAATTGTTTTTTTTAAAATAAATGTAACAGAATAGCTATAACCATTCGTCGGCAATTTTTTATATTTTGGCATGACTTTTGATAATCCCTCAGGCTACGATTACACAAAAGGAACTAAAGGGTGGTTCCAAGGATTACGCAATCCCCACCAGCGTGTTGCAACAGTTCCATAAACAGAGCGAAAATCAACGCTATGGCGTAGTGCATTTTTATTTAGACGTTTTAAGTCTGGGTTGCGTCCGTAAATGCCACCACGAACCTTGCCTCCCATAATCAAATGAGCGGATGCTTCACCATGATCTGTACCATAGCTACCATTTTCTGCTACTTGCCGACCAAATTCAGAATAGGTCATGACTAGCACATCATCCCAATTTTGATTGTGTTTCATATTTTGAGCGAAGGCATGCAAACTATCCGCTAGTATTTTCAATAATCTTGTATGTTGGTGCGCCTGCATCGCATGCATATCAAAATTTTTGAGGGTGATTTTATACACAGGAATATCAATACCACTATTAATTAAACGTGCAATGGAAGCGAGTTCTTTTCCAAAGGCATGTTTTGGAAAGCTAGCACTTGGGTCTGCTACTTTATCTAAATGATTTTTTAATATATTAGTAGATTCGGCTACCACACGTTCTGTTTTTAATAAATGGGCTAATGAGTTATTACTGGTATTAGCTGAACGTGCTTGTAAATTTTTATTACTGCGAATAAAGGCATTAATATCATTGATTTTTAAGCTATTAGCTCGATTCCCTAGCAATGGACCAAGATCCGTATTGAGTGCAATACCTGTGATATCATGATTTGCACCTAATAAATTAGCCAGCCAACCTTGGTCTATTTTTTGATTATAGTTTGATGCACTATCCCAAATGTCTTTTGCACGAAAATGGGAGCGATTACTACGTGGATAGCCAACACCCTGTATCCATGCCATTTCTTTTTGTTGCCAATACGTTTGTAATGGGCGCAATGAAGGGTGCATTGCCAATGAGTCTGTAATCGGCAGCATTGAAGCTCTTGAAATGGCAAGGGT
>JALVEA010000021.1 GCA_027008665.1 Thiotrichaceae bacterium
AGTCCGTACAACAAGGCCTCTGCCGTTGGTGGACAACCTGGCACATAGACATCAACAGGAATAATACGATCACAACCGCGTACTACTGCATAAGAGTAGTGATAATAACCACCGCCATTGGCACAAGAGCCCATTGAAACGACCCAGCGTGGTTCTGCCATTTGGTCATACACTTTTCGTAAAGCGGGTGCCATTTTATTGGTCAATGTACCTGCAACAATGATTAAATCGGATTGACGTGGACTGGGACGGAACAGGATGCCAAAGCGATCCATATCATAGCGTGACGCACCTGCTTGCATCATTTCGACCGCACAACAGGCTAAGCCGAATGTCATTGGCCACAATGAACCTGTGCGCGCCCAATTAATGACTTTATCCGCAGAAGTGGCTAAGAACCCAGACTCCTGAAGTCCTTTAGTAGTTTCTACTCCCATTCCAAAGCTCCTTTTTTCCACTCATAGATGAATCCTATGATAAGAATCCCTAGAAATATCGCCATCGAGATCAATCCAAACAGTCCAATCTTGTTTAAAACGATTGCCCATGGAAAAAGAAAAGCTATTTCTAGATCGAAAATAATAAAAAGAATAGCGACGAGGTAGTAGCGCACATCAAATTTCATACGCGCATCTTCAAATGCCTCAAAACCACACTCAAATGGAGAATCTTTAGCCTCATCTTCACGGCGCGTACTCAATAGCGCACCTAGCAATAGCAGCACCATTGCAAGACCAAAACCGATTCCTAAAAAAATCAGGATAGGTAAATATGCTTCTAGCATCGACATTTACGTTTAACCACCTAAATATAAATTTATGATCTCAACTATAGCTGAAGAAAACAACAACGATTTATTTTTTCAAGCACCTAAGATCATGATGATGTAAATTTTAGCCCTGATTCGCTGTTTATTAAACAAACAAAGCCGTAGCGATTCATTTTCGGGATAATTATCTTGTATGGCTGAATATACACTTAATCTTATCCAAAACTCAAGGCTGAACTAGAATATTTATTATCTTTTTTTATTGACAGATTTGATATTAAGATTATGCAATACAAGGTTTTTTTGATTGAGACTTAACATTTAGCTAGGTACTAAAGGCGTATAGCTCAGATATATATAGGATAAATCAATCATTACGATACCATCTAGCAAATGGTCATAAATAGAACTAATAGAGGCATGATGAGATTGACTATTATATCGCCATCTATAGATATTCACTTATTAAATTTCCGCACCTTTCAACTCAGCTCAGGGTGCAATTATTTTTGTAAAAAGCTAAATGCCGACATTTTTAAAAAATTTTTTGATTATAATAGATCACAAAACTAACATTATCTTGCGTTGTTTCTAGTGCATCCTCTATTTGTTGTTTCGCATAGTTTGATAAATCAGTTGCAATAGACAATGGGGAAACATAATGATCTTTCCCAGACCAAAGACCATCGGAGGCAAGCATTAGAATATCCCCCGCTTTTATTGTTTGTATAAAGACATCTTTTTCTAGTTCTATGCGTAATTCTTGTAAATGTTGTCTGGTTTTTACGCCTGCTTTATTAGCAATAATGCCGCTAGAACCAAACACCATTGCTTGTACAATGCGATTACTATTATGCAGTAAGCTTTTGGCATAGTCCGCTTCACTGATTTCATTATCTCGATAGGCAAATTCTGCTTCGCTATGATCTCTAGTGATAAGCTTCCATGTTTTTTTATGATAAAGATAAGCACGACTATCTCCAATATTGGCAATCACGGCTTTTCCACTAGGGGCTATATCTGCCATAACCAAGGTACTCCCTGGCGTTCTTGCCCCTTGATGAAATTGTTCAAATAGCTGATTATGGATCAGGTTTAATTGATCGCGTAGTGCTTGTGGTTCTGATTGAAAATCAAGTTTCAACAAGGCTTTTACGACCGCCTCAGCCGCTTGTCTGCCATTATTATGCCCCCCCATACCATCTGCAATCACAAGTCGCGTATGTCCTTCGGGCCAATTTTTAAGGATGCCTGTTTGCTTTTTTTCATCAACTAGATGTTCATATTGACCTTTATTGGTAATAAAAAGGTAATTATCTTGATTTTCTGCTCTTGGCCCGCGCTCACTAGTAGCAATTAATTGCCACTGTGGATCGGGATCAACTTCACTAATAATTGTATCCATATTGTTATTTTATACTTTGTTATCGTGCGTGTATTCTCTTTGGTATTGAAGTAGATAATTACCCACTATAATTTCTGCTCCAGAACTTAATTTAACCTTTGAGCCACTTTTAGGTTCTAATGTTTGTGAAATCATGCCATCTTGCAATAGATAGGTCGGTGCGCTACTGCTTAGCTGTTGCAATGCCATACTTTGCCCTTCGATACTGAGCTTTAAATGCTTTGCTGATAACTCTAAATGCCCCATGCTTTGCTTACGTCGTGTGGCACGTTGCCATTCAATACTGTCATCACGGTTAAGTAATTGCAGTGAAATTTGATTGTCTTCCCCTCTTCCGAGCGTAATACTCTGATGCGATAAAGGAGAGGCAAGCGGTTGTGGTAAAAGTAAAATAGCGTATTGTTTCTTGGCAATCACGGCCTCTCGGCAAACAAGTGGATTATCTGCTGGAAAAGGTAAAGCCGTTGTAATATCCAAGGCTTGCCAGTTTTTATTCTCGGCTTCACACCATTCTAATCGATGCTGATTACCACGAATCATCCACTGACTATTTTCATCTTTAGCTGCGGGCATACCTTGCTGGTTGATATGCAGTATCCAATATTTAATACCTGCATAAGCAATACGAGGTAATATAATCCCCGTAATACTAAGGAAATAGCGGTAATGAAAAATAGGATCTTCATCGCTACTAATCACGGTCAAACCCGCTAATGGACTAGCTGAATCATCATTATCAGTACTAATGACCGTCTCACCTGCATCAACATTAGAATGCTCTGTAGTATCGCTAGTATCGGTATTGTTGACAGACCTTTCTGCATTGCTAGCCCCCTGCCCTTTATTACTGGCAATAGCTTGATTAGAATGGCGTTCGATCACCAGTTTAATTGATTCTTTACTCCCTTCATCGAGGGTATGAAAAGAGCAAAAACTAGTATCACCAATACTGCTTAGTTTCCCTGCTGTAATATACTCATCATCACCATAAATACGATTGGGTTCTCGATGCGTGTCTACCATAATGTAGCCTAGTTTTTTAGAGAACCAGCTAGGACTTTGAATCGCAGATTCTGCCAAAGTATTTCCTAATAATAGAAAATGTTGCTCTGCATAAAGTGTCGAAGGACGTTCATTACCATTGGGTGTTTCAAAAAATTGCCAGTTCGGTAATGCAACGGGTTCTTTTCCCTGTTGTAATACCTTGACTTCTGCCGTTCGAATATCCTCTTCACGAGGCAGATATACGCCCAGACCAAACTGAAACACCACTTCATCCATTGCCAATGAATTCAATGGCATAATGGCATAATGGGGAGAACGTTGTTTGTAAAGTTCATCCCCAAAATCAGTACGATGACGGTACTTCAACTTCTCAGAGAGCATATATAAGCGTTCACCACCCTCGCGGGAGGAGCTACTCCAGACCTTGCTTGGCAACCACATCACCACATCAGAGAACACCAGCATTTTTTCAACAGGGAAATCAAACTGATCTTTTTCTGCGGAAAGTTTGCGGTGAGCATCTAAGGCATCTTTTAAACGCCTTGTATTGCTTTCACTGCTGGTATCATATATTGCACTGCCACCGCCATAATTTGCTTCCCAATAAGGATCGGGGTCTAAAGGATTTTCAACCCCTTTTAGTTTTAAAGTAAATAAGCGTTCACTGCCATCATTGCGTAGCCACGGTCGAGTGCTAGATCCCATAAAAGTACGAAATAAATTACTCATTACCATTGCTCTCCAACTGTTGGGGTTAATCGTCGTTTGCCATCATAAACATCTTGCCACCATTGGGCTTTTGCTTTATCAACAGGGACACCATCACCTGTTTGATAGCGATATACCATCCATTTTTGCGAAGGGTCACCCGGCCCTTCATTTCTTGCCGTTATTTCAGCCGCTTGATAAGCAAGATCACGTTGTTCGCGTGTACTTTTATCACTGTGCAAAATGGTATTTGCTTTTAATTCTAATTGATTTTTTTCTGGCTTTGCATCAGCTTGTTTTAACTGTCGCCATGACTCTTTCCAGTTTTTTTGAGTACCTATTCCCTCATAATAAGCCTGTCCTAGCGATTTTATAGCACTTTTATTCCCTGATGCTGCAATCAGATTTAAACGTTCAAAGGCTTGTTTTTGGTATTTTTTATTATTAGAACTGGCTAAATTAAAGGTCTGTTTAACAAAATTTGCAATCATCGTTTTTGCTTGGTAATTATTTTTCTTACTAAGTTGATTTAAACGTTTCCATGCTCTTTTTCTATTATTTGAATTACTACCATTAAGGTCTTTTTTTAACCTTGCTAGCTCTTTCTCCTGTTTAGTTTTAGGATCTAAAGCAGGTGGCGTGACAGGCTTTACAGCATCAGAAGTCGAAACAGGAGGTACAATGGGCGGGTTATTGGGATTATTCGCTGGAATATCAGGAACAGTGGGAGTAAAACCGCCCGAACCCGTACCAGAAGTAAGATCATCAATAGCTATAGGGTCTGTTTTTTTAGGTTGTAATGAAAAATACCCGATTATTGCCACAATAGAGAGAGCAATTGCAGTACCAACAAGGTATTTTTTAGAAGATGGATTAGGTTTAATTATTTTATCTTTAGCTATTTTTTCACTTTTTTCTTGCAGTAATTTCAAATTAAAATTTAATTTTGCTTCCTGATTAGGATGATGTTTTTTTAATGACTTAAACAATCTCGCACGTTCTTCAATGTCTTGTGGCGTTTTGCAAGATTGTATTAAGCTATCTAGCCAATCATCACGCAGCTCCTTATATAGTGCTTGTTTATAATGCCCTTTATTCCATAAATTATCCGCAGACAAACCCAACTCTGAATCAGGTCTTTCGATGGAATGATTTTCAGGCTCCACAATAGGTTTTGGATCAGGATTGGGATTAAACTTTTGTTCCAACTTTTGCTGATAAAGAGCAATCATCTGTAGCTGTTTAGGCTGGCATTTTTGCAATGATTTTAATAACTCACTATACGAGGCTGCCGCAGCAAATGAATCGCAATTTTGATGCAATTCATCCAGCCACTCCTTACGCAACTCAAGGCATAATGCCTGTTGATGCTTTCCCTGTTGCCATAAATCATCTGCCGTTTCATTGATCTTGATTTTCAGATTATCTTGAATCACTCGATCATTAACCAAAGCTTTAGCATTCACCTCCAAAAAGGGAGCATTTTCTTTGCTAGAAACAACTAATTCCCAACTTGTTTGTTCTGATTTTACAAAACCAAAATAATGCTTATCCTGATCTAAAGGTTTAAAGCCTGTATAAACAATTTCACCATTAACCGTTATTTCCACCCAATCTGCATTGGCAGGCAATCCTTTGCCAATCATAGATAAATTAATCGTAACAGGGGTATTCGCTACGATCTTATTCTGTGTAGTGGACAGTTTTAACTCACTTAATTGCGGAGATAAGGCCTCTTTAATGGACTGACACCACAAACGCATCTGCGCCGCACTAGGTCTATTTCTATAAATAGGATCTAGCAAAGCACGAATAAAATCAACAATAGAACGGGTAATATA
>JALVEA010000022.1 GCA_027008665.1 Thiotrichaceae bacterium
GCAATGATAATTGGATTATGGCCTATGTACACCTAGCACATGACTGTATTATTGGGAATAACACCATCTTTGCCAATAACGCCACACTAGCTGGGCATGTAACCATTTCTGATGATGTTATTCTTGGTGGCTTTACCCTCGTACATCAATTTTGCCATATTGGTGATTTTGCCTTTACAGGTATGGGAGCCGCAATTAGTAACGATCTTCCTCCCTATATGGTTGCCGCTGGCACTCCCACCAAACAACATGGTATTAATAAAGAAGGTCTACGCAGAAAAGGGTTTGATAAAGAGGCAATAGCACGCATACACCATGCACATAAAATTATTTATCGCCAAAACTTAAGCCTACAAAATGCCATAGAACAACTAAGTACCGAATATGCCCAATACGAAGACATTATGTTAATGGTAAAATTTTGTGCTAACTCTAAACGTGGAATTTTACGATAATTTGATTATGCGTATCGCAATTGTAGCAGGTGAGGCATCAGGAGATATTTTAGGAAGTCGCTTAATAAAAGCCCTACTCCAATACCATCCCGATATAAAATTTGAAGGAATTGCAGGTAAAGAAATGATAGCCGCAGGTTGTGATACTCTGTATCCAATCGAAAAACTTTCTGTGATGGGATTTGCTGAGGTATTGCCACGTTTAATTGAACTCCTATCACTACGAAAAACGCTCATACAACGCTGGTTAGACAATCCCCCCCAACTCTTTATTGGCATTGATGCCCCCGACTTTAATTTAAAATTAGAAGCGAGTCTGCATAAAAAAGGAATTAAAACCCTGCATTACGTCAGCCCTTCCATTTGGGCATGGCGAGAAGGTCGCGTTAAGAAAATCAAAGGCAATATTAATCAGATGCTCACCCTGTTCCCCTTTGAAGTCGATTTTTATAAAAAGCATCAAATCCCCGCCATTTTTGTAGGACACCCCCTTGCAGATGAGATTCCACTACAATCAGATCAACAAGCGGCAAGAACAAATTTAAAACTCAATCATAAACAATACACATTAGCTATCTTACCTGGTAGTCGTAACGGCGAAATCAAACGTCTTGCTCCTGATTTTCTACACGCTTTACGACTGATTCATAAAAAGCACCCTGATTGGCAATTTATTGTTCCATTAGTCAATAAAAAAATACGCCAACAATTTGAGATATTACAACAGAAAATAGCCCCTCAACTTAAAATTCACTTGATTAATGGACAATCTCGTGAGGTCATGACAGCAGCAGATCAAATTCTAATGGCATCAGGGACAGCCGTGTTAGAAGGAATGCTAATCAATCGCCCTATGATTGCCGCCTATCGCGTAAGTGGATTAACCGCTTTTATTATTCGTCGCTTTAAGATGATTAAATCAAAATACTACACATTGCCAAATAATCTCTGCGATCAATATCTTGTACCTGAATTAATTCAAGAAGAAGTCACTGCAAATAATCTTATGCAAGCGGTAGAAATACAGTTTCAACAAACCCCACAACAACACGAATATCATCGTCAATGCTTTTATCAAACTCATCTGCAATTACGACAAAACGCCAGCCAAAAAGCAGCAAAAGTCGTACTAAAACTACTTGAGTAATAATTATCTTCCTTTAAGCCCAATAGGATTTGTAACTGAGGTGGTGAAAAGTCCCGATCATTCACCTAAATTACCTCTATAGTTATAAAAATTTAATTTCCTCAATCCGCACTGCCATAATTGCTTGATCAAACCAATCCTCTAACTGTGCTAAATCCTCCGTTTTCTCAATGCAATTAATAATATCCTCTGGTACATCGGTAAATTTTCTGCTTAATAAATGGATTAATGTACTACGTGCAGTTTCCCGCTTGCCTTCTTCTAATCCTTTTTCACGACCTTCCTCTTGCCCCTCTTTCCGTCCTTCCTGCCGTCCTTCTCGCCATTTATCTAGCAATTTTTCTTGAAGACTTTTTACTTTAGTAAATCCTTCAGGGGCTTCTTTAAAAAATTGATCAATTACAGACCATGTTTCTTCTTGAATTGTATTCATCTGTTTCACCTTTAATATTTCTTTCCACACCGTATAGGGGTCATTGAGTGTCCCTACTCGCAGTGCTAAATCCAGATAGTCATGCATTTTTTGTTGGATGCATAGGGTAATAAATTGTTCCAATTTGTTACCTTTTGCCAGCACTAGCAAAGGATAGTTGCGTTCTATTAGTGCTAGTTCACTGGGATAAATCAACCATTGATCCAGAAAACCTGCGGATAGATAAATGCCTTCATGCTCGGTTGGCTTAAAGCCTAATAGATTTTGTTTGCTATCCAATATTTTCTGAGGACGATTAACGCAAACAATGGTTAACGTCCGATCTTTTGGTAAGCGACTGGGTTGTTCTTGCTCTTTTTTATAGTCAATTGCACCTAAACCCCATGCTCGCATCATAATTCGATTATAGTCTCTGATCGTTAGTGGGTCATTATGTCCTTTTAATTCCAATGCGTTTAATTGCCGAAAATGATTGAAAACGCTGTTTTGTAATTGAGTTTGCTGAGCATCTTTACATTGAATCACCAGATCAATGCAACGTGAACGCGCAAATATTTCACATTCTGTTTCAACATTCAATCCCCAGCCTTTAAAGAGTGCGCTGTAAAAGGATTTTGTTGTATCGTCAAAAGGTTCTTTTTGTTTTTTAATTTGTGTCATATATTTTTGAACCTCGTAACTTTAAGTGTAGAATCAAACGATTAAAGTTAGGAAGCTGGAAGATAGGAGAAATTCATCTGTGTTTATCTGTGGTTTAAAAAGATTCTGTTACCATTTTATATGAAACCGCAGATGAACACTGATAAATACAGATTCACCTCGTCCCACGCTAGCGCGAGAACAAGCGAAATCCTTTCTGCATTTTTCTGTGAATTCTGCGGCTCAAAACCTAAGATTCTAGAATCTTGAAAAAATTTTTAAGGTTTAAGTATTTCCAGCTCAAACTCTTTGGCAGATTGCAATACATCTTGTGAACCGATGACGGCAATATTGCCTTTTTCAGTTTGTAAGTATTTTTCTCCAACACGCACTAAATCATCAAGACTAACATTTAAGATATTTTGACGATTTTGTTTGCGCCATTGATAGTCACGGCCATGTAGGTCTGAGTAATAAGCATTAATAGCTTCGCCTGAGGGGGAACTAGGACTATCAATACTACTAATAACACTTAGAATCGCTTCTTCTAATGCTTGTCCGTCGTGTTTGGTATCTAGTAGCCAATCTATGCTTGCATCAAAGTCTTTTAGGGTTTCTTCAAAGCGTGGGTCGCGGTAGGAGTAAAAACGAAACGATGCAGTATCAGCATCATAGTTAGCACCGCCACCGTAAGCACCACCTTGTTCACGAATACTACGATGCAGGTGACCATTACGCAAAAAGGAACCAAGCACCCTCAATGCAGCAGAATCTTGATGTCCTGATGGCGCGGCAGAGTACGCTTTAGCACAAAAATTAACCTGTGAGCTAATCGCCCAGCCTTGCATGATGGTTGAAGGTGTCCAAACAAGTTCAGACCTTGCTTGCGCTTCTCCTGCACGAATATTACTCCATTGGGTCTCTAATGTTTGTTGTAATTCGGGCAGAGTATTTTCATCAGAAACAAGTAAAAATTGACGCGGAGCAACGACTAATTTTTGATGTAGCTGTTGTAGTTTTTCACTAAAATCAGCTAGTGCTTTATCATCTTTTAGACTAGCATCCAGTTTTTTTAGCATTTGGATACTCAGTAAACCACGATTACGATTAGAAAGTGCCGCTCTTGCTGACAAACCTGCACTAGCCGCTAGACTAGCAAGAGAATGTCCTCTGTTAGTGATACTGGATTCTTGTGAAGCACGCATTTGTGCAATCAGTTCACGTAGTCGGTTTAATTCATCAAAGCGTACTTCAAAAAAGGTGCTATACAGCAATTCACTTAAAGCGGCTTGATTACGTTCTAATGCTTTTCCATAAAGTGAAAAATAACTTTTAATGCGGTTACTGTCACCGATTTCACTACGAATAGAGGAACTTGCACTAATACCACCTGTAACAGCAGCTTGCCATGCTTGTACTTGCAAATAGTCTTTATCACCCACACCCATTTCAGTGATCAAGCTATTATAGAGAGGGAGTAAGTCGGATAATTCTTGATCTAAAGAAGGCACTTCAACCACAATACGTTGGTAGACAATGCCATTAGTCCCTGCAATATAGCTAGTTAAAGACTGTTGATTAGAGAGTGTGGATATTTTTCCTTTAACCTCTTTGATATCCGTTTTTACATCTTCTAAGCCTACTTTAGGCAGAATTTCTGGATCATCAAGCTGTTCTTGACGTGCTTTTAGATCAGTAGCTAGTTTGACAATAGCTTGCTTTTCAGTATCGCTCATTTTGCTTTTTATAGCTGCTAGACGTTGTGCTTCTTCTATTTCTTCTTGCTGGTTTTTCTTTGCATCAGGTGTCATGACTAAACGCACACGATGCGGATTATCCAGCAATAATCGTTGTGTAATATCTTTGATATAGTCGGGATCTTCAATATCTTGATACAGTTGTTTAATCGCGGCGCTTAAATCCAATACCTCAATAGGATCGGCATTATAAAGAACAGGAGAGATCGCTTTCATGATCAGTTGCAAACCATAAGGATAATGCGCGCCTCCAACTTCGCGTTGTGATAATTCGATTTGATGTAAAATAGATTCTAATTGCTGTTTTGGAATACCATTTTCAACAATATCCTTTAAAACATCCATAATCAACGCTTCAACCGCATCCGCATTTTCTGCTTCTGAGCCTTCTAAACCACAAGCAAAACAGCTTTCTTTCATATCGCCATCGTAACCACAAAGAGGAGAAGGTGACGTGCCTAGCGAGGTAGTTTCTAGTGCTTTTTGTAGCGGAGAGGCACTATTATTTAATAGCACTGAAGAAAGTAATCCTGCTTCAAGGCTATCTTTGAGATTAGCACTTTCACCTAATAACCAGCCAATCACAATATGGGTTTTATGACTCAAATCCTCTTCATCGAGTGCGTAGGTATCGGTGATTTGCAGTGGTTGTGTATAACGCTCAACTTTTGGAATGCTAAGATCTATTGCTTCTTTTTTGAATTTAGATAAAGCTAACTCATGAATGCGTTGTTGATGTTCACTCGCTGGAATATCACCTGCGGTCATAATAATGGCATTAGAAGGATGATAATGGCGCTTATGAAAAGCGACTAAATCCTCATGACTAAGATCAGGAATATTAACAGGTTCACCACCACTATTAAAATGATAGGTCGTACTTGGATAAAGTGCTGACTGTAACGTTTGCCATACGCGCCTTACAGGAGAACTCATTGAGCCTTTCATTTCATTAAAGACAACCCCTTTATACACTAAGTCACTCTCAGGATTATCCGCTTGCTCAAACTCTACTCGCCAGCCTTCCTGACGAAAATCCAAATAATCCAGATTCGGAAAGAAGGCGGCATCTAAATAAATTTGTAATAAATTATCAAAGTCTTTGCGATTTTGGGTTGCAAAAGGATAGGCAGTCCAATCAGTTGAGGTAAAGGCGTTCATAAAGGTATTTAAGGAACGACGCAACATCATAAAAAAGGGATCACGTACAGGAAAACGTGCACTACCACATAGTGAGGTATGCTCAAGGATATGTGCA
>JALVEA010000023.1 GCA_027008665.1 Thiotrichaceae bacterium
TTCTTATTTTAGTTGCAAATTCATCTTTAGCTGTGCCTGTATATTCTAAGCTACGTGTATGACCTTTTTTTCCTATCAGATAGAGGGTGACGCTATGACTAAAGAGTGACGCTTTCTCTTTATCATCATTTGTTTTACGCGGTGTAACACGGCGAATATCTTTCGTTTCAATTTCAGCATTATCAGAAAGTGTGTGATATTCAGCCTGATAGAGTGAAACTATCTTATCAATTTGCTCTTGCGTACCAGATAAACCAATAAAATCTTTATTAAAGAAGGTAACAAATGCATTTAGATGCTCTGGTGTATCGTATTTAGGGTCAATGGTAACAAAAATTATGCGGGTTTCTTTTTGCTCTTCTGGGGATAATTCGTTATAAAGTTGTTTCAAATAACCTAAGGTAAAAGGGCAAATATCGGCGCAGTTTGTATAGCCAAACGCTAACACTACGACTTTGCCCTTGTAATCAGTTAATGCTACAGCCTCTCCTTTACCATTGAGTGCGGTGAAGTTACCTCCCACTCCACTGATAATGGGTAAAGTAGTATCATTTGCAAACGCTATATTAGATAGACTTGAAGAAAAAATAAACCCTAAAAAAAGAGCTGTTTTAATCATAATGTTTTGATTATTTATTAACATAATAATCCCATCCACGGAGCAATCATAGGTAGTAGGTGTTTTTCTTTAATATTGATTACTTCCCAAGATTTATCGGCTTTGATATGAATTTTTAGTGTTTGTTTAATTTTTGCTATAACAGGCGTAGCTTCAGCATTTTCACCTTTCCATTCCAAGATTAGCTCTAGAATAAAAGTATCGCTTGAATCTGTGTTTTTTACGCTTAAAGAACGTAATAAATGCCCACCTTTTGCCAATAATGTTTTTCGTTTTTTCAATATATTGCTGACAGAGTCTTGTGATTTATCAGCTCCAATTTCTAGTAAGTAAGGCGCTTTATTTATCCAAGCCTTTGCATTCATTACAGAGTATAAAGTGTTTATGCCTTCAAGATGACTTAACCATGCATAGGCAAACTCACGTACTTTATAGTGTTTTTGCTTATAGCCTGTTCTATTGGGGGTTGATTTTTCTTGTCTTGCTTCTAATAGAATACTCTTAATTGGGTAAGAAAGGTTTATGGGTTGCTTTAAAATAGAGTCACTAAAAACAAATAACTCTTTAAATGAATCTGTATGCGCTTTATTTTTTAGCATAAAGCTTATATTTGAATAAACGGTAAAATAATAATCATTATCCTGCTTTAATAGCTGAGTGTTTGTTATGATGATTTGATTGATATTTTTAGGATAATGGGCTCTATATTGCTCCCAATGACCAGCAATAGGATGCGTGTTAAAAATAACTGGTTGACTGTTTGATTCTGAGGTGTTTTTTGTAGAATTTATAAGACTTCCATACCATGTCATCACGACTGAAGCGATACTATTGAGGGATGCACTATATTCAGCACGGTCTTCTATTTTTGTAGGCCCTGCATCAGCAACACCTACAAAAATGATAACCATAAAGATTAGCGTTTTTAAGAAACTTCCTAAATATTTCATGATTAACACAAGATCATATTTAGGTGATAGGTGCTGGTTTTTGAACTTGCTCCATCAAGTCATTATTCCACTTACCTTCAACAGATATGTGACCTGCTGCACCTTTCATAACGGCCTCAATTAAGTTGTGATTGACATAGGCATAAATGCCAGGTTGCCTAAAAGTGTACATTGCAACACCACATTCACCCCCATGAATTGGCCATGTTTCACGATCTACCCATGGTGTATTTCCAAAAGACCCGCCGGGCCAAGAGAGGTCGCCATGACCACCAATGATGTGTATGCGCGTGTCTTCGTTAGCTTGAGAATGGATAAATAATACGCTCTCACCAACTTTTGCCTTCATAGCATTGTCGCCCGTTAGCGCGCCCACTTTTCCATTAAAGGTGATATGGGTCGGAACTAGACCTTCCATAACTTTCATTACATCACCCATTGATTCTGCAGGTGATTTATAACGTTTATATTGACCCGTTTTTTCATCTTTAGGGATGTACCAGCCTTGTTCACCCACATAATAAGCTCGATCATATTTAACGGGTTTACCGTTATTATCTTTTAAGCCGTCTCTTGGTAATACCATCACTGAACCATACATGCCTGATACAACATGATAAGGAATCATGACCCCACCTGGTGCGCAGTGATATACAAAACAACCTGCTTTCGTTGCTTTAAAGCGTAATACGGTTTGTTGACCTGGAGCGACATGGGTTAAACCACCACCACCTAATGCGCCTGTTGAGGCATGAAAATCAATATTATGGGTTAAGGTATTTGTTTTTGGATTTTTAAGTGTTAGCTCTAAATAGTCACCTTCATGAACAACCATAATGGGGCCGGGGTTTGTTCCATTAAAGGTCATCGCTTGAACAAAGACACCCGGTTTTACCTCAATCTCCTTTTCGATAACGGTCATTTCAACTTGCACAACTCTAGGTGGATGTTTTGCAACTTGGTCATGCTCAGGTAAAAAGGGTGGTTTCACAAGCTTTTGGGTCACTCTCTCCATGCCCTTTGCATTTGACTCTACACCAATCTCCTTAACCTTTGCTGGTGCTTCTGCTAAAGCTGTTTTCGTTGCTGTAAATGCAGCAGCTGCCGTTGCACTAACAGAGGAAAGCAAAAAATCTCTCCGATTCATTTGCTTCATTAAATCTTTCATTTATTTCTCCCATACATGGTTAATTTATTTATGTTATTCAATACCTCCACTAAAATGAAAACCAACATATTATGGTATGGATTCAATCTGCAAATGACTGATCTACATAGATAAAATGCTATTTTAAGCTTAAATCAAAATTGGCGTAGGTATTGTTATTTAGTATGGAATTTAATGAAGAGTTTCCACCTTGATTCAAATCAAATAATTCTAATTGAAGAAGAAAAGGTTGATAAATATCAATTTATTTTGCCTTTTACCACAAAGAAAAAATCTGTATTTTATTGATTATAGTGCAAACAAAAACAGCCACTCAAAGACCTTTTGACCAATATCAAGGAGGTATTTTTGTTTCAAACTTAAAGTATGAAACTGGAAAATGACTGATAAAAATCAAATGGAGTAATATTGCTATGAGAGAGACCTTTACCAAAGGTATGGCACGCAATATTTACTATGGAGGAGGTGTTTTCTTCTTCTTAGTACTTATTGGGCTAACGGTAGATACCGTTAGCGGCATATCGAAAACAGATAACCGAGAAAACTTAACCGAACAGGTCATTGCAGGAAAGTATCTGTGGGAGACCAATGACTGTATTGGTTGTCACTCACTGCTTGGGGAAGGTGCTTACTTTGCTCCTGAATTAGGTAATGTTTACACGCGCTTTGGCAAGAGTACAGAAGCTATTAAAGGCTTTATTAAGAGCCGTCCTAAAAATGGCATTCCAGGACGAAGAAGTATGCCACAGTTTAATTTTACCGATGAAGAATTAGAGCAAATTGCACAATTCTTAAAATATACAGACGGCATTAAAACGGCTAGGGATTGGCCGCCTAATGTTCAAGGTTAAGGAGATCTTATTATGAAATATGAATCACAAGGCATTGCAAAGATGTATTTTATTGCTGCCATTGGTCTCTTTGTGGGACAAATTCTTTTTGGTGTAACAATGGGGTTGCAATATGTTTGGGGGGATTTTTTATTCCCCGCAATTCCTTTTAATGTCGCACGGATGGTACATACCAACCTACTTATTGTTTGGTTATTATTTGGTTTTATGGGCTCGGCTTATTTCTTAGTGCCTGAAGAGTCAGAGCGTGAATTATATGCACCATGGCTTGCGAAAATCATGTTCTGGATATTTCTGGTGGCAGGTGCTCTAACAATATTGGGTTATTTGCTCGTTCCTTATGCAACACTCGCTGAAATGACAATGAATAATCTGTTACCCACTATGGGACGGGAGTTCTTAGAGCAACCCACCATTACTAAAATAGGTATTGTTATTGTTGCTCTAGCCTTCTTATTTAATATCGGTATGACCATTTTGACAGGCAAGAAAACAGTTATTACTTTGGTATTACTGACTGGTTTAGCAGGTTTAGCGGTATTCTTTTTGTTTTCATTCTATGTACCCGATAATCTAGTATTGGATAAATACTTCTGGTGGTTTGTGGTTCATCTTTGGGTGGAAGGCGTATGGGAGTTGATTCTGGCATCTTTTCTTGCCTATGTTTTGATTAAAGTCACGGGTGTTGATAGAGAAGTTATTGAAAAATGGTTATATATCATTATAGCAATGGCATTAATCTCTGGTCTTGTAGGAACAGGACATCATTTCTTCTGGATTGGTACACCTGATTATTGGCAGTGGTTAGGCTCAATATTCTCTGCACTAGAACCAATCCCCTTCTTTATGATGACTTTATTTGCCTTTAATGTCGTTAATAAAAGGCGACGTGATCATGCAAATAAAGCCGCTGTTTTGTGGGCATTAGGAACAGCGGTGATGGCGTTTTTAGGTGCTGGAGTTTGGGGATTTTTACATACCTTAGCGCCTGTAAATTACTATACACATGGGACACAAATTACAGCAGCACACGGACATATGGCATTTTACGGTGCTTACGTAATGGTAGTGCTAACAATGATCTCTTACTCAATGCCTATTATGCGAGGTCAAAAAGCGGCAAATGTAAAAGCACAGGCACTAGAAATGTGGTCTTTCTGGTTAATGACAGTTTCAATGGTATTTATTACATTGTTCTTAACAGGTGCAGGTATCTTGCAAGTCTACCTACAACGTTATTCGGAGGCACCATTACCCTTTATGGTTGTTCAAGATAAGATAGCGATATTCTACTGGCTTCGTGAACTAGCAGGTCTCGTATTTTTAATAGGACTACTCCTCTACATCTACAGCTTCTTTGCAAAAGGAAAAGAAGTTGGAAATATAGAAGCAATAGCGAGTTAATTAATCGTTAAAGCTCAAAAAAATACCGCCTCTATTGGCGGTATTTTTATCTGAGCATGGAGAATATAACATGACCAATAAATTTCAAAATCAACAACAACTTAAAAATGCATCCAATGCTGCATTAGCTTCTATACTTAATCTAACTTTATTACCTGTAATTGGTTTTATTGCATTGTATAGCATCTATAAAAAAACAAAACCCCATAATATTGATCATTATCACGCTGTTTTGGGTATGAAAATTAATATTATTGCCGCAATTGTCTTATTGCTTGTCACGGCACTCATGATTTTATTAGGTGGCTTTGATTCTCCATGGACATGGGTATATGTCATCTCTTATTTTACGATTGTACATACGACTTTTATTATGATTGCATTATGGGTTTTAGTGCGTTCTTGGTCAGGTGATAAATTATTTAACGATGCCTGATAATCATCAAGGTATTTATCACTCAATATTATTACACTTTTTAGTATGGATAAAATGCAAAAATTAGAAGAGTCAAAATTACTCCCTGGCGATCTGGCTATTTGGTTTTTTATTTTTATGGAGTTACTTGTTTTTGCGATAGCTTTTATTGCTTACTCTATCACGCGTCTGCAAAACTTAGCATTATTTAATGAATTTCAAAAAACACTGAATAAAGAGTTTGGAGCAATAAATACCATTTTACTGATTACTTCT